>NZ_JAJKHN010000016.1:0-88299 GCF_020982715.1 Bacteroides sp. 1_1_30 | reverse complement strand
TAAGAATTTTAACGCAATCCCCCAAGGTTTCAGACTGAGCCATTTTAACGCAATCCCCCAAGTTTTCAGACTGAGCCCCGATTTCTTCGATGAAATGGGGGAAAAAATAAAATCCTCCACATAAAATGCAGAGGATTAAGTGATCGCGACAGGATTCAAACCTGTAACCGGCTGATCCGTAGTCAGCTACTCTATTCAGTTGAGCTACGCGACCCTATAATTTGTAAGTTTTCAGTGACCGCGACAGGATTCAAACCTGTAACCGGCTGATCCGTAGTCAGCTACTCTATTCAGTTGAGCTACGCGGCCATTTTGTTAATTCAAAAAAGTGATCGCGACAGGATTCAAACCTGTAACCGGCTGATCCGTAGTCAGCTACTCTATTCAGTTGAGCTACGCGACCATTATTTCGTTTTAACGGGTGCAAAGATACGGACTTTTCCCGAACTAGCAAGCTTTTCAACGACTTTTTTTGTAGAAAATTATTCTATGAACCGATAATTGAATAGTTGCCAACCTATACTTAGTCCGACATTCCACTCCCTTTTCGGTGAGCTATAATGATTTACATATGCAGAGATGTCTCCAAAAGGTAATTGACATACAACAGAAATTTCTCCTAAATATTCAAACTTGGAGAAAGCTTTTCCATAATATGCTTTATTCAACGAGTTTTTTTCGATTGGATAAATGGGCATAAAGCCATAAAATTCTCCCCGAAGATGGAACATTTGGTTTAAACGGTAAATAGGCCGAATACCGGCTCCCACAAATTGATTGGCACGAAAGGCTTCGTTGTAGGTCAATTTACTGTGTAGCGTGGGCGAAAACTCTCCAGCCTGCATCATTGTGGCCGTATAGTTTTCGGAGAAGTTTTTAGAGGCATATAATGCCTTCAAATACCATCCTAAAACCCAATGTTCACTCATATTATGATATTTCTCTTTCATGTATGATAATTGCAACCATGAGTGATGGTCTTTATTATTGTTGTTGGTGGTACTTCCTTCGCCTGGGTAGAATCGCTCTTTTCCAACGAAGATCTGGGCAACAAGAGCTTCTCTGTATCCACGTGTGGGGTATTGTTTAGAATTTAGGGTACTTCCATTAAAGCTGATTGATCCACCGAATAAATCATAGCGACTTTTGTCAAATTTGTCATTTCCAAAGTCAATGACGCTTTTCTGAAAATATTTATCTTCTATTTTCGCAATTCCGACCCCAAACTCTGCTCGCTTGCTCGAAAGGAAAGGTAAGCCGACCTGCAATTTTAAGAAACGTTCGTCTTTCTGATTGAAGGCAGGTTTGTTATTTCGCGAAAAAAGTTTGTCTTTCTTGAAATAGTCGAAAGTACTGATTGAACCTATAAGACGGTATGAGGTAGGAATGGCAGTGGCAAAGTCAATTTTTGCCATAAACTGCACGTTATTATATACTTTTCCGAGTTGCCCGTCAAGGATAAACTCTTTGGCATAGTAGTTTAAATCCTGATAGCTAAGCCCCAGATAGATCTGATTGGAATTGGAAGTGGATATATTTCCTCCCAACCGCACAGCAAAATTATTTTCTAATTTCACCTTTAAATGTAGATCGTAGGTGTCGTCTTCCGGATTATAAATTGCATGCGGTATAATTTCGGAAATCATTTTATCAGATAACAATCGGAAATAACCTTGTTTTAAATCCTCATAAGTGAATTCTTTGGTATCTGATTTATGAAATTCTCTTTTAATATATACTTGTTGTTGTGGATTAGCTCCGTCGATGATGATATTTTTAAAGCGTAGCTCCGGAAAATTACTCCGGTATACCATTCTTCTTAAACGTATATTGTCCAGATTTACACGCCGATGAATACGACTTTTGATTGAATCCATCATGCTGATGGTTCGATTATATCCTATATCGTGTAATTCGTCAATGCGTTGAAAATCCATTAGATTAACATTGTCATATTTGAACGTCATTAAAATCCCCATGGAGTCCGGAATGGAATAGTCGGTTTTCTGCATCACCATATTCTCAATTTGACTCATGAGATCATTTTCTTTGGGTTTAGTGGGATTGGTTGACACGACGCTTCCTATGATGACATCCGGATGAAAATCATCTCTCATGACATCTGTAGGGAAGTTATTATAAATACCTCCGTCATAGGCTAATACATTGTCTATTTCAATAGGCTTAAACATGAATGGGAAACTCATGGAAGCTCTGACGGCATCTCCTAAATCTCCTTCCTTCATGACTAATTGTTTCTTGTTGTATACATCGGACGCAATGCAACGGAAAGGAACAAAAAGTTTATCAAAATCTCCCTTACAAGCGGCTGTGGCACGTGCATATAGGTCTACAAAAACGAGATTCATCTGAATCGGATTGACAACACTGGTAGGCAGGAATTGAGGTTTCAAACTTTTCAATGAATCCTTGAATGAAAAACGAATATTGAAGAATTCGGGAGTGGGAAGATTCTTTTTGAAGTGATATACATATTTCTCTTCCACTTCTCCGGAATACCATCGTTTAAAGTCTTCCGACTTGAGAAGTTCTACCATGTCGTCAGGAGAGTATCCCATGGCATATAAAGAACCGATAATGGCTCCCATAGAAGTGCCTGCAATGTAATCAATAGGAATGCTGTTTTCTTCCAAAGCGCGAATGATACCGATGTGTGTCATCCCTTTGGCGCCACCACCGCTTAATACAAGTCCTACTTTTTGGGCATGGATAGCCGGAATAATCAGCCATAAAGTAATTAACACTAAAAAAATCTTTCTCATAACCCAAATCAAACAATTGAATTTTTTGTCTATTAAGTGTTCAAATATATACAATACTTTTCAATTAATCGATATTTTACCGATCGTTTTAAATTGAAAAAGAGCATTACAACGTGTATTTAACGTTGAATGCTCTTGCTTGAAGTATGTGTAATGTTTAAAGGGGCGATATTAAATCAATTCTATGCTACGTTTTACGAAGTTATTCAAAGCTTCACCTCTTAGCATATTGTTTTGCAATAAGGCCAAATCGATCAGCTGGCGGATAACTTTATTATTGCTTGCGTAGCCGATAAAGATAGCTTCTTTCTTACTTTTCAGATCATCCCACTTCTTATCCAGATTGTTTAGTTCATCTTTTTCTGATGTGGGGATTTCTTCTTCTTTTTTATCCTTTTGCTTGTCTTTCAACTCATTGCGTTGTTTGTTGACATTGTCCATTTCAGAAAGTATCGGAGCTACTTCTGCCTGGCAAGCGCTTTCTTCTTCATTCAATACCTGTTTTATCAACTTATGGTCTGAATTCAGAATTAGATTAAACATATCAGGCATTTCACCATAGAAACTCATTCCGGCCTGAATATTCGCCATTTCCTTCATACGACGCATATATTCGCTTTGAGTAATCATGACTGGAGCTGAATTTTCTCCTAATGCCTGTGTCATGACATTGAATTCAACTTTATCCATTTTAGGCAATTGACTCTTGAAGGCTGTTGTGATTGCATCCTGTTTATTGGCTTCCAACGTTTCACCTTTCTTATCTTCTTTTACAATAAGATTGTCAACGACATCGCTGTCTACACGAGTGAAACGGGATTTTTCAAGTTTTTGTTCCAGCATGCTCACCATAGCTACATCCAACTGGCCATCCATGAGCAGAACATTGTATCCTTTGTTGGTGGCAGCTTCAATATAACTATATTGCTCATCCTTGTTATTTGCATACAGATAGATTAGGTTTCCATCTTTATCTGTCTGATTATCTTTAATAAGGGTCTGATACTCTTCAAATGTATAATGATTGTCATTTGTATCGGTGAAAAGGGCAAATTTTTGCGCTTTATCATAGAAATCCTCTTGTGTGAGCATTCCATAATTGATAAATATTTTTAAATCATTCCACTTTTCTTCAAACTGCTTGCGGTCATTCTTGAATATAGACTGCAAACGGTCGGAAACCTTCTTTGTGATATAAGTTGAAATCTTCTTCACGTTCGAGTCGCTTTGCAAATACGAACGGGAAACGTTCAACGGAATATCCGGAGAATCGATTACGCCATGCAACAAAGTCAGGAAGTCCGGCACAATACCTTCAACCGAGTCCGTAACATATACCTGGTTGCAATATAACTGAATCTTATTCTTATTTAATTCAATATTGCTCTTTACCTTCGGGAAATAGAGGATACCAGTCAAATGGAATGGATAATCAACATTCAGGTGAATCCAGAATAGTGGTTCATCAGACATTGGATATAACTTACTATAGAATGATTTGTAATCTTCATCCGAAAGTTCGCTAGGTTTACGTGTCCACAAAGGAGTGGTATCATTGATTATATTATCTTCGGCTGTTTCTACCTGTTTGCCGTCTTTCCATTCTTTCTTTTTCCCAAATGCAATGGGAACAGGAAGGAAGCTGCAATATTTCTTCAGAAGCTCGGAAATACGTGCTTCTTCGAGGAATTCTTTGCAGTCATCATCAATGTATAAGATGATGTCTGATCCACGATCAGCTTTTTCAATTTCTTCAATAGTGAATTCAGGGCTGCCATCACAAGTCCATTTTACGGCTTGTGCACCGTCTCTGTATGATTTAGTGATAATTTCCACTTTCTTTGCAACCATAAAAGCAGAGTAGAAGCCAAGTCCGAAATGTCCGATAATGGCATTTGCGTCATTCTTGTATTTCTCCAGGAAGTCGTTAGCTCCTGAAAAAGCTATTTGATTGATGTACTTTTCAATTTCCTCTGCAGTCAAACCGATACCACGGTCAGAAATAGTAATGGTATCTTTGCCCAATTCAACGTGAACGGTTAAATCACCCAGTTCACCCTTAAATTCGCCAATAGAAGCAAGCGTATTCAGCTTTTGAGTGGCGTCTACTGCATTGGATACTAACTCGCGCAGAAAAATCTCATGGTCACTGTACAAAAACTTTTTAATGATAGGGAAAATGTTCTCTGTTGTAACCCCAATATTACCTTTTTGCATAATACGTATATTTTTTAGTTTATCTATTGATTAATTTTAATTGATGTTTGTTCAGATAGAGACAAAAAAAATGCCAGACCCGAAGGTCTGACATTATGGCATATTATTTTATTTTCTTATTCAGGAAATAATATTATTCCGGAGTGACAACTTTCATCTCCAATTCACCTTTTTCTTCATTGAGAGATACCTGAATAGTATCTCCCTCCTTCAAAGAGGAGGAAATGATGAGCTCGGATAAGCCATCCTCCAGATAAGTTTGAATTGCTCGCTTCAAAGGACGGGCGCCATATTGTACGTCATATCCTTTGCCGGCGATAAATTCTTTCGCCTTATCTTCAATAACAAGCTTGTAACCAATAGATTCTATTCTATCATACAATCCTTTCAGCTCTATGTCTATAATCTTTGTTATTGCTTCCAGAGAAAGCTGGTCAAACGTGATTATCTCATCTACACGATTGATGAATTCGGGCGCGAATGATTTGTTTAGAGCTTTTTGTATTACGCTTCGCGAGAATTCCTTATCATCCAGGCGGCTTTGTGTCGCAAAACCAACGCCACGTCCAAATTCTTTCAGCTGACGGGTTCCTATATTGGAAGTCATGATAATAACAGTATTTTTGAAATCTACCATTCTGCCATAACTGTCAGTCAGACGACCTTCATCCATAACCTGAAGCAAGATGTTGAACACATCCGGATGTGCTTTTTCTATCTCATCAAGCAATACAATCGAGTATGGTTTACGGCGCACTTTTTCTGTCAGCTGACCACCTTCTTCATATCCTACGTATCCCGGAGGTGCTCCAACCAGGCGTGAAACAGTGAACTTTTCCATATATTCACTCATATCTATACGAATCAGTGCATCAGCAGAACCAAACATATATTTGGCTAACTCTTTTGCTAAGTGAGTTTTACCAACTCCTGTCGGGCCTAAGAACATAAATGTGCCAATTGGCTTATTAGGATCTTTTAGCCCTACACGGCTTCGCAAAATAGCTTTAACCAGTTTTTCTATTGCTGTATCTTGTGCGATGACTTTAGCCTGCAAATCTTCTTTCATACCTGCGAGCTTGATACCTTCAGCCTGTGCCATCCGTTGTACCGGAATGCCTGACATCATTGAGATGACATTGGCAATTTCTTCTGCATCAACAGTTTGCCTGTTTTCTTTCAGATTGGCTTCCCATTCTTTTTTCATCTCATCCAATTGGACAGAAAGCTCTTTTTCTTTATCACGGAAGCTGGCTGCAAGTTCGAAATTCTGCGATTTCACAGCTTCGTTTTTCTTGCTTTTGGCTTCTTCGATCAGTTTTTCTTGTTCTTCTATCTCTTTGGGCACATTGACATTGGTAAGATGTACACGTGAACCGGCTTCGTCTAAAGCGTCAATAGCTTTATCAGGGAAATTACGATCTGTGATATAGCGGTCTGTCAGCTTGACACATGCTTCCAATGCTTCATCCGTATAATACACATTGTGGTGATCTTCATATTTATCCTTGATATTACGCAAAATCTGCAAAGTTTCGGCAGCGGTAGTCGGTTCTACTATTACTTTTTGGAAACGACGTTCCAAAGCGCCATCTTTCTCAATGTTCTTACGATATTCATCAAGAGTGGTAGCACCGATACATTGTATTTCTCCTCTTGCCAATGCCGGTTTTAGCATATTGGCAGCATCCATAGAACCTGCCGCAGAGCCTGCGCCTACAATCGTGTGGATTTCATCAATGAATAATATTACATTCGGATTTTTCTGTAATTCATTGAGAATGGAACGAATACGTTCTTCAAATTGTCCACGATATTTGGTTCCTGCTACAACAGCAGTCATATCAAGAGCAACCACTCGTTTATCAAACAGAATCCGCGAAACCTTTTTCTGAATGATTCTTAATGCAAGACCTTCAACAATCGCTGATTTTCCTACACCAGGCTCACCAATCAAAATCGGATTGTTCTTTTTGCGGCGGCTTAAGATCTGCGCTAAACGTTCGATTTCTCTCTCTCTGCCGACAACGGGATCCAGGCGTCCTTCTTCTGCCGCTTTTGTCATGTCAGTACCGAAATTGTCAAGTACCGGTGTGTCATTAGACGGCTTCTTTGAAGCGGTTTGTGCCTGTTGGCGTTCGTCCGAACCACCTCTGCCGGAACGGGGAGAGGACATTTCTTCGTCATCATCATCGTCTTCCGTAAAGCCCATACCAGAGTTTATATCTGGCTGCAATGTAGCTTGCTCCAGTACTTTCACATAATTTATATCGTTTGCTTCAAGTACAGAAGCGGCCATATTGTTTTTTTCTCTTAAAATAGCCAATAATACATGTTCTGTATCAGCGATGTTACTTTTCATTCCACGAGCTTCTAAAATACACATTTTTAATATCTTTGCCGCATCATTAGATAACGGTACCTCTGCATCAGGCAATAACATATCATCAGCTTCTGCCTTCAGTTGAGCTTCAATCTGTTGCTTTATTGCAGCTAGATTGGTGTTGAGTTTAGACAATATCTCGATAGCTTTTCCTTCACCGTCACGAAGGATTCCCAGAAGCAGGTGCTCAGGGCCTATATACCTACTTCTCAACCGATTCGCTTCTTCCTTACTATAGACGATAATGTCGGAAACTCTTTGTGAGAATTGATTATTCATACTTTTCCTTTTCTTCTAAGGGTTATTCACTGGCAAATATACGCATTAATCAAGTTTGTATTGCAATATTTGCTTTATTTCTTATATCTACAAATGGCGTGCCATAAAAACGGTGTATTTGCATTATATATATAAGGTATAACAAATATCCAGCTCTTTTTTACCAATGTTATCTATCTTTCCATATTATATTTATCGTTTTTATCTTTTTATTTTCGAATTTTAAAGTTTAATGAATTGTCGTCCCGGTCATGCTAAAACTTTCTTTCTAAAAACTTTCGTATATCGGGGAAAAGTAGTACTTTAGCGTGGTTTTTCACAAACCGTAGAATGTATAATTAATAATCATTTTAAATGCTTGAACAAGACAGAATTATAAAGATTAACATCGAGGAGGAAATGAAGTCATCGTACATTGACTACTCCATGTCGGTCATCGTTTCACGTGCCCTTCCGGATGTTAGAGATGGATTTAAGCCTGTTCACCGTAGAATTTTATACGGAATGATGGAATTGGGCAATACTTCAGACAAACCTTATAAGAAATCAGCCAGAATTGTGGGTGAGGTACTCGGTAAGTACCATCCTCATGGAGATTCTTCTGTTTATTTTGCAATGGTGCGTATGGCTCAGGAATGGGCAATGCGTTATCCTTTGGTAGATGGACAGGGGAACTTTGGTTCTGTAGACGGTGATAGCCCTGCTGCTATGCGTTATACAGAAGCTCGTCTTAATAAGTTGGGTGAAGCAATGATGGATGACCTGTATAAGGAAACCGTCGATTTTGAGCCTAACTTTGATAATACGCTGGTAGAACCTAAAGTTATGCCGACACGTATCCCGAATCTTCTGGTGAACGGAGCATCCGGTATCGCTGTAGGTATGGCTACCAATATGCCTCCTCATAATCTTTCGGAAGTAATTGAAGCATGTGAAGCATATATTGATAATCCGGAAATTACAGTAGAAGAACTGATGGAATTTGTCAAAGCACCAGATTTCCCTACTGGCGGGTTTATATATGGTGTGAGTGGTGTACGCGAGGCATATTTGACTGGACGGGGACGTGTAATTATGCGTGCGAAAGCCGAAATCGAAAGCGGACAGACACATGATAAGATCGTAATAACCGAGATTCCTTATAATGTAAATAAGGCCGAACTGATTAAGTATATAGCTGATCTTGTAAATGATAAGAAAATAGAAGGTATCTCAAATGCCAACGATGAGTCTGACCGTGACGGTATGCGTATTGTTATTGACATCAAACGTGATGCAAATGCAAGTGTAGTGTTGAACAAACTCTATAAAATGACAGCTTTGCAGACATCTTTTGGCGTAAACAATGTTGCTTTGGTTCATGGACGTCCAAAAACGTTGAATCTGAGAGATTTAATTAAATATTTCATCGAACATAGACACGAAGTTGTTATTCGTCGTACTCAGTTCGATCTTCGTAAAGCGAAAGAACGTGCGCACATTCTTGAAGGTTTGATTATCGCTTCGGATAATATTGATGAAGTAATTCGTATCATTCGTGCAGCAAAAACTCCTAATGACGCTATAGCAGGCTTGATTGAGCGATTCAACCTGACAGAAATTCAGGCTCGCGCAATTGTAGAAATGCGTTTGCGTCAATTGACAGGTCTGATGCAGGATCAGCTTCATGCGGAATACGAAGAAATAATGAAGCAGATAGCTTATTTGGAAAGTATTTTGGCTGATGATGAAGTATGCCGTCAGGTAATGAAAGATGAATTGTTGGAAGTTAAAACGAAATATGGAGATGAACGTCGTTCTGAAATCGTTTATTCTTCAGAAGAGTTCAATCCGGAAGACTTCTATGCAGATGATCAGATGATTATTACAATTTCTCATATGGGTTATATCAAACGTACTCCGTTGACTGAATTCCGTGCACAAAATCGTGGTGGTGTAGGTTCGAAAGGTACGGAGACCCGTGATGAAGACTTTGTAGAACATATCTATCCTGCTACCATGCACAATACGATGATGTTCTTTACACAAAAAGGCAAGTGCTATTGGCTGAAAGTATATGAAATACCTGAGGGAACGAAGAATTCTAAGGGACGTGCTATTCAGAATTTGTTGAATATTGACTCGGACGATAATGTAACTGCATACTTGCGTGTGAAGAGTTTGGAGGATTCTGAGTTTATTAATAGCCATTATGTATTGTTCTGTACTAAGAAAGGGGTAATAAAGAAGACATTACTAGAACAGTATTCTCGTCCTCGTCAGAATGGTGTAAATGCCATAACTATCCGTGAAGATGACAGTGTTATTGAAGTTCGTATGACGAATGGAAACAATGAAATCATCATTGCCAATCGTAATGGACGTGCAATTCGTTTCCATGAAGCAGCAGTTCGTGTAATGGGACGTACAGCAACAGGTGTACGCGGTATTACATTGGATAATGATGGTCAGGATGAAGTAGTAGGAATGATTTGTATCAAAGATTTGAAGACAGAATCTGTGATGGTAGTTTCCGAACAAGGATATGGCAAACGTTCTGAAATAGAAGACTATCGTAAGACGAACCGTGGCGGTAAGGGTGTGAAGACCATGAATATTACCGAAAAAACAGGTAAGTTGGTAACAATCAAGTCAGTAACTGATGAAAATGACTTGATGATTATCAATAAGTCTGGTATCACTATTCGTTTGAAAGTGGCTGATGTTCGTATTATGGGCCGTGCTACTCAAGGTGTCCGTCTGATAAATCTAGAAAAACGTAACGACCAGATTGGTTCGGTATGTAAGGTTATGACAGAAAGTCTTGAAGATGAAATTCCGGCAGAAGAAGCAGAAGGAACAATTGTGAGTGATCCGAATGCTGATGCTCCTGATATTGATGATGCAGCAGACGTAAATGAAAACGAAAGCAACAACGAAATCGAGGAATAGACATAATATTAATAATTAATCAAACAACAATCATGAAAAGAGTATTATTTTCGATGGTTTTATTGATGGCTGTTAGCTTCTCATTCGCACAAACGAAGAATGTAAAAGAAGCAAAGAGTATTGCTAATGATGTAAAACCTAATTTTAAGCAGGCTGAACAGCTTATTGGGGAAGCTATGAAGAATCCTGAAACGAAGGATCTTGCTGACACATGGGACGTTGCTGGATTTATTCAGAGACGTATCAACGAAGAGCAAATGAAAAATGCTTTTTTGAAAAAGCCGTATGATACATTGAAAGTGTATAATAGCATTCTGAAAATGTATGAGTACTATACTAAGTGTGATGAATTAGCGGAAATACCTAATGAAAAGGGGAAAGTTAAAAACAAATACCGGAAAGCAAACGCTTCAAGTATGTTGGCTGAACGTCCTAATTTGATTAATGGTGGTATTCAGTATTTTAACTTGGATAAGAATAAAGAAGCCTTGAAATTCTTTGCAACATATGTTGAATCAGCTTCTTACCCAATGTTAGCTGATAAAGAATTGGCTAAAAACGATACTCTTCTCCCGCAAATTGCCTATTACGCAACATTAGCTGCTGATAGAGTAGGTGATAAAGATGCAATTATTAAGTATGCTCCTGCTGCTTTGTCTGATAAAGATGGTGGTAAATTTGCAATGCAGTTGATGGCTGATGCATATAAGGCTAAAGGTGATACTGTTGCATGGATTAAGGCTTTGGAAGAGGGTATCCTTAAGTTCCCAGGAAATGATTATTTCTTCGCTAACTTGGTTGATTATTATAATAGCTCTAATCAAGCTTCAAAAGCTATGGAGTTTGCTGACAGAATGTTATCTAATGATCCGAACAATAAGTTGTATTTGTATGTAAAAGCATATCTTTATCATAATATGAAAGAGTATGATAATGCAATCGAATACTACAAGAAAGCTATTGCTGCTGATCCGGAATATGCAGAAGCATACTCTAATGTAGGCTTGGTATATTTGATGAAAGCACAGGATTATGCTGATAAAGCAACAACAGATATCAATGATCCTAAATATGCTGAAGCACAGGCTGTAGTTAAGAAATTCTACGAAGAAGCTAAACCATTCTATGAAAAAGCTAGAGCTTTGAAACCTGATCAACAAGATTTATGGTTACAAGGTCTTTATAGAGTTTACTATAACTTGAACATGGGACCTGAATTTGAAGAAATCGATAAACTGATGAAGTAATATCGTTTTCAGGAAAATTATAAGTCTGAAAAATATGGGAAGGTTGCTAGAAATAGTAACCTTCTTTTTTTTCGTATAATTCTATTGGGGAGAGATAATCAAAATATACATTTGGGGGAGTAACTTTCTTCAATTGATAAAAATTAAAAAGGAGTAATATAATAACATTGCTCCTTTTTGTATTAAACATAATATTGATTATTCACCAATCATAAATGCCCATTTTTTGCTTGATCTGATCAGCTGTTAATAACAAGTAATGGTGTATCAGAATGAAAAATCATTTTTCTAGCAATACTTGGATTAAATAACCGAGCAAATATGTTCCTTTTGTAAGAAGTCAAAGTGATTATATCTATTTGATTATCTTTGATATACTGATCAAGTCCTTTTAACAAATTATCGTTCATTACTACATCATAATGAATTTCAAGCCCTGGATATTGCTTGTGAAAATATTCTTTTATGCCTGCTAGTTTTATTTCATTCCAGGTATCTTTGGAGTCAGTAAGATGTATTAAAGATACAGAAAAATGGAATGATTTCCAAGTATTAAAGAATGCTTCGAAAGCAATTAAATCTCTTTGATCAAAATTGGTAATAAAGGCGATCCGTTTTACTTCACTAAACTGTTTAAATGGTGTGTTTTCGGGAATGGCCAGTACAGCTGTGCGGCTTCTATCAATAACTTCAGCAGTTACACTGCCAATCAAATCGATATCTTTCTGATTCTTTCCCCGAGTCCCCATGATGATAACCATAGGACGCTGTTCCTTAGCATATCTTAAGATTTCTTCTTCTGGAATACCTTCACGTAAGATACAGCTATATTTAATATTGGGAAAATCACCCGATGTGACTTTTTCTTTTATCTTTTCTGATAAGGCATTGAGGTCAGAATGAACTTTCTGAATAATCGTTTTTACGGATTCTTCATCTCCAATTTGGTAATTGAAAACATCTCCATATGGTAATGATGAAGCATATATAGGCGTAAAATAGACGTGCAACAAAATGACTTCAGCATTTTCTGTTTTTGCTAGGTTAAATGCAAATTCACACGCTTTCATCGAATAATTAGAGAAGTCGACGGGAATTAAAATCTTATTTGACTTATTTTCTGTTTTGGGCTCCTTCTCTCCCACTATACTTTCAGACAGCCATGTAGAACTTTCTGTTATTTTCAAAGCACGTGGCAGATCGCTTTCCTTTATGCGTAAACGCACCCCCGAAGAAACAACCGGTTGTATTTGATTTACGTTGTGAATGTATGTTTCTATACCTTCATTTTCCAAGACATTCTTTAAGATCTGCGCTTTGGTGTATGTCAGAATGGCTAGGGTTACTAATTTGTCTTCCATAAATGCACATTTTATAAGGTGAAAACAAATAAGAAATCCCAATTGTTTGATTCAATTGGGATTCAGTTTGTTATATTTTAAACTTGCACAGATTCGGTAGCCTGTTCTTTTTGCATACTCATATTCAATTCATCTAGGATTTTTAAAGCCCGATCAAGAACGGTCGTATCATCCAACATTACAAGCCCACCATCTGGACCGGGCTCAAGATGTATTCCGACACTTTTTCCCTCCTTGAAATTGTGTCCTCCGAAAAAGTTTCGCACTGTATCTACGTGCAAACCAAGTTCGTCTGCTATTCTATGCATGCTACCGCTAGGCAATGAATCTTTAATTTTACGAAGTTCATTAAACGTTATTGTTCTCATGTCTCATAAATTTAATGGTTAATACTATGTGATTTTTTTATCACGCTATAAACTTAAGCAAAAAAAAAGATAAAACAAATTATTTGCTTATCTTTTTTTCTTGAATTTATAAAATCTATTAATGACCTTTATATTACTTCAATAGCGGAAGCTGGTACCCATCCTACTTTTCCATCTTCCAACCGAATTTCTTTCCATTCTTTCATAGAGTTGTCCTTGACGTTTACTTTTCTCCCTTCATGCAGAATAAACAAACTGGTACCACTCTCGCTTGGAGTACTTCGAACTGTTACACTTGGGTTCATTACTATAGCTTCATTTCGATTGACTAAATGTTCTTTTTGTTGTGAAGCAAAAAGATTAGAGCAAATGGTGACAATCAGAAAAACAATTCCTAATATGAAGCCTACTTTCTTTAACACAATCTGTTTAGAGAATATAAAAAAGTAAAGAGCTATAATCAATAGAATAAAGGATACAATACCCCATGTGGCCCATGCATCTACACTCATGCTATTTGTCAGAGATTTGATCCATGAAACAAAGAACACTTCAGGAACAGGCTCAACTTTGTCTATTGTCTTTGCGCGTGCCACTTCAAGATTAGCACGTATATCGCCATTTCCAGGTTGCAATAACAAGGCACGCTCATAATTTAAAACAGCTTTCGCTATCTCTCCTATTTTATAATAACTATTTCCCAGATTGTAATAAACGTCAGCAGCTTCTCCATTTTTTAATAATGCTTCATATATTTGAATAGCTGCTGCATAATCTTCTTTTATATATGCGGAATCGCCTTCAGCTTTTGTGGCATCTTCCAGTGTGTTACTGGAAAATGTGGTGTGTGAAGCGTGGATAGAATCAGCTCCATTGGTTTGTTTAGAATCAATGTTTAACGAATCTTGTGCAAAACAAGTAAGTGACATTGATAATAATATAAAAAATAATATCTTTTTCATGACACAATCTCTTCTGGGTTAATGTTTTATCGAATTCTCCATTTTGCTTATTACTTCTATTGAAGAAGAATAAACTTTATCCATGGCTTGATTTTCATCACCTGGAGCAAACCGGGCAAATTCACAGTCATTCAATGCATTCAGGAATTCTTTGATTAGTTCCTCATTTACTCCATGATTTCTTAGCTTCTCTTCAATATTATCTTTAGATAAACGAGATACCGGAATATTCAGTTTGTCACTTATATATCCCCACAGTGCCTTTAAAACTTCATCATAGAAAGCATCTTTCTTATTTTCTGAGAGTAATTTTCCAGCTAACTTCATACGTTTTGTTGCTACTTTATTGGCTTTCTTCGTACGCATTTTAGCTACGTTCGCATTTTCAGCAGCTTGCTTACGATAAATAATAAAGAAAATAATAAAGGCAAGAGCCGGAATGATATAGAATAGCCAATATGTCATTGAACCATAGAAGAAACTTCCTTTAGGCTGGAGAGTAACTTCGTTTTGTTTGATGTAACGGATGTCCTCACCTAATACTTTCAAATCCTCTTTATTAGTGAAATTAGCAATTACTTGATCTGCATTACCCGCACCTTTCTCAACGTTTATTACATATTCTTCTGTTTTCAGCGTTTTATAAGATTTGGAGCGAATATCAAAATAACTAAAAGATACTCCTGGAATCTTATATGTTCCAGCATGTCTCGGAATTGCTAAATATTCGATAACCTTATTACCTGTAAGTCCTTCCCGGGTTAATCTGACTTGATTGTCTACTTTGGGATCGTATACTTCAAAATCATCTGGGAATTTAATTTCCGGATTAGAAATTAATTTCAGGTTACCTGTACCGGATATTACTAATTTAATAGTAATAGCATCATTGGTTTTCAGTTCCTTGTTGTTGATAGATGAAGAAATATTGAACTCTCCCACTCCACCGGAGAAATCTGCCGGTTTACCTGCAGGAAGCGGATTTACATTTATTGCTATTTTAGGGGTGGAAATTGATTTTTTTATTTCAATGACATTACTTCCTCCATTGAAGAAAGCATCAAAAGGATCATCAGATTGTACAGGCTTACCGACTGTCATCTGGAATTGAGCAGGATCAATATATAGTTTTCCTGATTGTTGCGGGAAGAGAACGAACTGACGATAAACTGTCGTATAGTAATTACGTCCCTGATAATGTTCCGGAGTCCATCTCGCATTTGTAGTCATTTCGATTTCTTGAGAATGGAAGCCTTTAAAGTCGGGTAACTTTGCATTATTCAGTTGTAAATTGGATTCTCTGGTGTATATTTTATAGGTCAGGACAAATGCTTCCTGTTCGTACACATTCGTTTTACTGGCACTTGCTGTAATAAACAAGTCTTGGTTAGAGACCCCTGTACCAGATGAGGAATGTGTAGAAGAGCTACTGCTACTATTGCTATCACCTTGATCTTGTGGCAATACTTTAATCCTTACTGAATTTGATACCATTTGATCGCCATCAGCAACAATTGAAGCTCCAGGTATTGTATATTCTCCGGCATTATTCGCCATTAATATATATGTGAATGTAATACTACTAGTAGACGTAACATTACCATTTACTATTTGAGTATTACTTTGTTGTGAACGGCTTGGCCCCATCAACACATCAAAACCTTTGATTGATGGTGCCCGGAAATCTTTCACTTTTTGTGTAGTAACAGTATACGACAGCCTGAACTGGTCGCCTACTACCACTGCGTCAGGAGCAGAAGCAGTAAAAGACACTTTATCAGCAAGCATCTGAGTGCTATATGCTATCAATGCCATCAATATAATAATCAGTTTTTTCATTGCTTATGAAATTTATATCATCAACTTTATATTACCAATCTTTTTCTAAGCGACCACCTTGCATAACTTTTTGTTGCTTTTTCACTTTGTCTTGCACATCTTTTTCATCCTGCATTACAGAATTCAGCAATTGTTCAGCATTCTCCTTTGACATCTGGTTATCTTGTTTTTTTTCTGACTTCGGTGGTTGCTGCTGATCTTTCTTTTCATCTTGTTTCTGATCTTTCTGCTTGTCTTTATTCTGATCTTGTTTTTGATCTTGCTTTTGTTGATCTTTATTCTGATCCTGATTTTGGTCTTGATTCTGCTGATTTTGTTGATCTTTCAACATTTTCTGTGCAAGAGCCAAATTGTACCGGGTTTCATGATCGGCAGGATTATTACGCAGTGACATTTTATAGGCGTCCACAGCCTTTGCATAATCTTTACCAGCTTGGAAAAGTACTCCCATATTGTGGTAGATATGGGCGAGCTTCATTTTATCCTTTTCAATTTTGCTGGCCGATACGTATTGTTCCATGGCATCCTGAAACTTTTGCTGTTGCGAAAGAGTATTTCCCAAATTGTACATAGATACTGTAGACTTGGGATTTGCTTCCAGAGCTTTCCGGTAGTTTACCTCTGCGTCAACAAATACACTATCATTAAACAGGCGGTTTCCCTTACGGATATAGTCGCGTTCTGCTTTCTGAGCCGAGACACCGACTGTCGCTAGCAGAAATACAGCGAATAGAATATATTTACTTTTTAACATACGTATAACTATTTCTTATTAGAAAACAGGTGAATGTTCTTAAATAAAGGATTTTTGCGGTCCAAAATTAAGATTTCTGCCAATAACAATAGTAGAATAACCCATGCAATAGCTTGGAATTGTTCGTTAAACTCTGTATATACTTTCGACTCTACATCAGACTTCGCCATTTTGTTCACTTCTTGATTAATAGCTCTTTGGGCTGAATTAGAGTTGTCTACTCGTACATATATACCTTTTCCTTCCTTAGCAATTTCCTGGCACATAGCTTCATTCAAACGGGTAACAATCACATTACCTTCCCGGTCGCGACGATAATCATTCGTACCTTCTACCGGAATGGGGGCACCATCAGGCATACCTACTCCCAATACACTTACTTGAATACCTTTTTCTGCAGCGGCTTTTGCGGCTTCCACTGCACCACCCTCATGATTTTCACCGTCAGTAATAACAATAATAGCACGTCCTACCCCTTCTTGTGGAGTGAAACTACGAGCTGCTAAATTGATTGCTTCCCCGATAGCTGTACCCTGTTTAGAAATCAACGAAGGATTGATGGACTCTAAAAACATCTTAGCGGAAATATAGTCACTTGTAATTGGTAGCTGAGTAAAAGCGTCACCTGCAAATACAATCATACCTACCTTATCATTGTCAAGTTCATCCACTAATCTGGAAATTAGTCTTTTTGCTTTTTCCAGACGGCTAGGTTGTACATCTTGAGCTAACATAGAGTTTGAAATATCCAAAGCTATAATTACCTCTACTCCTTTACGCTTAACCGTTTCCAGCTTAGAACCGAATTGGGGGCGTGCTAATAATACGGAGAACAAGCCAATAGCAACAAAAATAATCCAGAATTTTACATCCGGACGATATTTGGATACATCAGGCATTAATTGAGCCAATAAAGTCGGGTCCCCGAAGCGTCGGATATTCTTTCTTCTCTTGTAGTTGGAATACAAGTAGAAAGCTGCTAAAAAAGGTAATAGCAGCAATAAGTATAAATATGTAGGTTCTCCAAATCGAAACATCTTCTTACTATTTTATGATTGACAAATAACGATTGACAAACATTCTTATGGAATTTTTTTGAGTACCGAATTGCGTAATAGTACTTCCAACAAAACACAGAGGAAAGCAGCTAGGGCAAACCAGTGATACTCTTCGTCTCGTTTACTGTACTCTTTTACGTTCAGTTTCGTCTTTTCCAGTTTATCAATTTCTTCATATACTTCTTTTAGTTTCGAGTTGCTCGTAGCCCGGAAATAGTTACCATCCGTTGTTCCGGCAATCTCTGTCAATGTCTTTTCATCAATTTCCACCGGCATACTTACATATTGTACAGTATTCCCCACCGGATAAGGATAAGGGGCCATTCCATTAGTACCTACCCCGATAGTATATACACGAATACCAAAACTTTTAGCTATTTCTGCTGCTGTCATTGGAGAAATATCTCCCTTATTATTAGTACCATCCGTCAATAAGATAATAACTTTAGATTTCGCTTTGCTATCTTTTAAGCGAGTCACAGCATTAGCAATACCCATACCAACCGCAGTACCGTCAGTGATAAGGCCGCATTTAATATTATGTATCATATCCAACAATACGGCATGATCTACAGTCAACGGACATTGAGTGAAAGTTTCTCCTGCAAATAATGTAATACCGATATTATCATTGGGGCGTCCGTTGATAAATTCAGCAGCTACATCTTTGGCAGCTTCAAGTCTGTTTGGCTTTAAGTCTTCAGCCAGCATACTGGTAGAAACGTCAATAGCCAGCATAATATCAATTCCTTCTATTTCACTGTTCTGCCACTTGTTAGTAGTTTGCGGGCGTGCAAGAACCAAGATAACTAACACCAAAGCAATGCAGCGCAGTAGAAATGGAACATGCAACAAATAGTTCTTATAACTTTTAGGTGTATGTGCATATACCCGAGCATCTGAAATTTGAAGGGTTGCTTCACTTTTCTTTTGTTTCAGGATATACCATACAATATATGGTATAAGCAATAATAGCAAAAACAGATATTCAATATTGGCAAAAACCATTTTATTTATGATTTAACAGTTTACTATTTAGTATTAAGTTATACACTCTTTATACAAAAAGATTGTATAACTGCAGACCTATATATATAAAGGTACCAATCAGTGCTGCTGATAACAGTGCAATTCCGCAAATCAGCATAGCTTTAACACGTAAAGAACGTTTCTCAATGATAGTGATTTCCGTTGGTTGCGGTTTCTGGTTTTCCTCTTCCGGTTGTTTTGTCTCATTGATAAAATCGATGGCATTAATTAAATTAGCATCGTTTTCATTCATCTGAGGATCATGTTTGGCAAACTTAACTAAATCAGCGGTCTGGAACAAAAGCTTCAAGTCTGATATAGCCTCTTTATCATTCAACTCCAATAGCTGGTCAATTATTTCAGAAGAAGTCATTTCTAATGCGTTAAATCCGAAACGGTTCTTAATATAGGTGCGAAGTGTATCCGTTAGTTCGGTATAATACTCCTTCGATTGTCCTTTTTGCCATATCTTCTCTGTTTTGATACGTTCTATCTCTTTCATTGCAGCCTGATGTGGCGGCAATTTAGGTTCAACTTTTATTTTACGGATAATAGGTTTATTATCACGTATACGAATAATGAGATAGATCAGTAAACCAAGCAAAGGTAAAGCCAGGAATGAACAAGCAATCAATCCATACCAGTCTTCCCACGCAAAAGGAGCTTTCATCACAGGTTTCTGTCCAAAGAACTGGTCCGGATGTAATGTATCAACCGGCATCGAATATACTTTCAATGCCAGAGCTTTGGATTTATATACTTTATCATCTACGGTAACCGGCATTGGTGGTAGATAATATAGAGCAGAGTCAAAAGAAGTGATAATGTATTCTTGAGTAATCAACATTCGTTGGCGATCATTCAGGAATTGAGTATCCGGTTTGACAGTTTCTATAATTTCCACACCTCTTACCAATGTATCGGTGTAAGCAGGAAAAATAGCACGCTGTTTAGCATCCATGGCTACTTGCAATTGCACTTTCGCCTGTTCGCCAATCAGTATCTGCAATGAATCAATTTTTGCTTCTACCGTGACAGACTGTGCTGCTGCTTTGCCTACAGACAATAGAGCTAATAATGCTATCAGAATAATATTTCTATTCATCTTTGATTCCATTAATTTCGTTTGGCAAATAAATTCAACAATGCCTTTACGTAATCCTGGTCGGTTCTGACAGATACAGCATCCACGTTACTTTTAGTGAAAGTATCGTTAAGTTCAGTCTGCTTTTGTATCCACCAGTCACGATGTGCCCGGCGTACAGCTTTGGAAGAGGTGTCGATCCATTGTTCATGTCCAGTTTCCGCATCTTTGATTCGCATCAGTCCTACTGGGGGAAGATCACTAACCCTCCTATCGTACACTTGTAATGCTACTACATCATGTTTTCTGTTAGCAATGGTCAGTGCATTCTTAAAGCTGTCCTGATCAATAAAGTCTGATAAGATAAATGCGGTGCAACGTCTTTTCATCACGTTTGTCAAATATTCTAAGGCAAGACGAATATTTGTACGACGGCTTTCCGGCTGAAAATCAATCAATTCGCGGATAATATATAAGATATGTTTACGTCCTTTCTTGGGAGGAATAAACTTTTCTATCCGGTCTGAAAAGAAAATCACACCAATTTTATCATTGTTCTGAATAGCAGAGAAAGCAAGCGTGGCAGCGATTTCCGTCACCATATCTTTCTTCAACTGCTTGATCGTACCAAATTCCAAACTTCCGGAAACATCGACCATTAACATAACTGTCAGTTCACGTTCTTCTTCAAACACTTTCACATAAGGTTTATTGAAGCGCGCAGTCACATTCCAGTCTATGTCACGTATATCATCGCCGAACTGATACTCACGGACTTCCGAAAATGACATACCCCTACCCTTGAAAGCCGAATGATATTGGCCTGCAAAGATATTGTTAGACAATCCTCGTGTCTTTATTTCAATTTGGCGAACTTTTTTTAGTATTTCACTTGTTTCCATTTATACAGTAGTTAAGTAGTAAGTAGTTAAGTAGTCATGTATAGATATTAATGACTACTTATTGACTGTATTATAACTACAAATTAGGGCACTTCAACCTTATTCAGAATCTTACTGATGATTTCGTCCGAAGTCATATTATTAGCTTCAGCTTCGTATGTCAATCCAATACGATGACGGAGAACATCATGTGCTACAGCACGTACATCTTCCGGAATTACGTAACCGCGACGTTTGATAAATGCATACGTACGAGCAGCCAAAGCCAGATTGATAGACGCACGAGGTGAACCTCCGAATCCGATCATATCTTTCAGTTCCTTGAGGTCATATTTTTCAGGGAAACGAGTTGCAAATACAATATCTACAATATAACGTTCAATCTTCTCATCCAGGTACACTTGACGAACAACCTTACGTGCTTCAATAATTTCATCCGCTTTGAGAATAGGCTTCACATTGAACTTCTCACCATTGATATTTTGGCGAATAATCAGTTTTTCTTCTTCCAGCTTTGGATAATCAATGACAACTTTCAACATGAAACGGTCAACTTGTGCTTCAGGAAGCGGGTAAGTACCTTCTTGTTCGATAGGGTTCTGAGTAGCCAGTACAAGGAAAGGTTCCGGTAATATGAATGTTTCTTTACCAATAGTAACCTGACGTTCCTGCATTGCTTCCAGCAAAGCACTCTGTACTTTAGCAGGAGCACGGTTGATTTCATCAGCTAATACAAAGTTTGCGAAAATTGGTCCTCGCTGCACTTTAAAAGATTCATCTTTCTGACTGTAAACCATTGTACCAATAACGTCGGCAGGCAATAAGTCCGGCGTAAACTGGATACGGCTATACTTCGCATCAATCAGAGAAGCGAGTGTTTTAATAGCCAAAGTTTTCGCCAAACCAGGCACACCTTCCAAAAGAACGTGACCATCGGAAAGTAATCCGATAAGCAGTGATTCAACCAAATGTTTCTGACCAACAATGATTTGGTCCATCCCTGTCGTAAGATTGGTAACGAAAGCACTTTGTCTTTCAATCCGCTCATTTAGCTCGCGGATATCAATTGATTCAGCCATAAATACTTAATATTTTATTATTTAAATCCCTTTTATTTTTATGTAAGCCTTTCCTGTGTGTTGTAAGGCTTCTTATTTTGCCTCCAAAAGTACGCCATATAATTAACGATTGCAACTAATTTTTATTAAAAAACAATGCGAAATCTTTAGATTAAGGTACTTTCATACGCTTTTGTACATCCATAACATTTCACCCGATCAATACAGGATTTGTATGATCGGGTGAATGGATTATTGCTATTTATTCTTTTGTAAGTTCCGGTATTTCAATTGTTGTGCCATATGGTACGTTATTGGGGTTCTTAATAACCTTCGGATTGTGCTTCACAATGTATGGCCACATTGCTTTTGTACCATAAAAACGCAAGGAAACCCTAGTTAAAGTTTCTCCTTCTTTGATTGTATATTTTGTTTTGGTTCCTGTAATTTTATAAGATGCTGAATCCAAATAAGCAGATGTAGCGGGTTGCTGTGGAGCTGTCTGGGGTTCTGCTTTGGCAGGAACAGTTTCTTCTTTTTGAGCAACAGGTGGTGTGGGCGTAACAACTTTAGGTACATCAGGAGTTATTTCCTTTATGGTATCCTTCTGTTCAATTGTATCGGAAAGTTGTGTTTCCGGTTGAACGGGTTGAGTTGTCACAGGTGGCATATCCAGCGCATTCTTGTCAGATGAAGAAGAAAATAAATCCGGGTAATAAATAAACAGGATAACCCCTCCACATAATAACAAAACGATTACAATAACAGCTATTAAATAAGGTACAGGAGATTTTTCCTTCACTGGAGCTGTTTTTTTAGAAGCCGGTTGGGATACATGTTCTGATTTGACCGGTTTTATCGTTTCTTTTTTAGCAGGAGGTATTATAGGAGCCACAGGTTGCAGATTTGCTTTCATAAGCTCTTGTTCTATAATTTTCTCGGCAGTGATCTCCTCTTTTTCTTCTATTATAGGTGCTGCAGGTTGTTGTTCTACCATTGCGACTTCCTCTTCCGGGACTTCTTCATCTTCCAGCTGTTCGACTTTCTCTTCAATATTAGTTTCTGTGCTGGTTCCTTTAGGTTCTACATGAGAGGATGGCTCAATAGATTCTTCTACTGTAGATACATTTTCAACGATAACAGGTTCTTCAATGGAGTCTTCCACAGATGGTTGAGCAGTTATTTGCTCTTCCTGAATCAACTCTTTTTCTGAAAGCTCATCATCAGTGCTTTCATATTCCTCCGTTACAAGGGGGGGCGTATTCTCACCAATCTCATTCAATACAGTTTGTGCTGATGCTTCCTCACCTGCTTCTTCTTCCTCTGTATCTTCTATCGGAGTATCTTCCAAAATTGTATTTTCATTCAATACAACAGTCTCAAAGTGTGCGAAAGGCTTATTTATTGTATCTCTTAGATTGGCATCCGGAGAAAATGAGACTTTTGTATGTCCCTTTATCTGGAAACGTTCTCCTGTGTTGACATTGACACTTTCCCGGCTATCTACATCAATAAGTTTGAAAGTTCCCAATCCTTTGATTTTTACAGTCTTTTCGTTCTCCAAAGCTTGTTCTATCAAGAGAAAAAACTCTTTAACAAACGCTTCGGCGTCTTTCTTGGTCATGCTATGTTTGGCTGCCAATAAGTCAGTAAGGTCTTGAATTGTTAGTCTTTCATTCATAACGGGAAATTATTTATTTAAACTTATCTTTCAATGTATTGCTAGGTCTATAAGATAGCACTAATTTGGGTGGAACCAACATGCGTTGTTTACTTGCCGGGTTGATTGAAATTCGTTCCGCTTTCTTTTTAACTTCAAAAGAGCCGAATCCTTGAACTGCAATCACATTACCTTCTTCCAATTCTTGTGTCATGCTGGACAACAAAGAACCTATCAATTCGGAAGTATCCTTGATTGTGTATCCCAATCTTTCCGCTAGTTCGGATGTAAATTCCTTATTATTCATAGTCATTTATAATCTTTGCATATAAATCAAAATCGTCTGCATTCGTCACTTCCACCTGATAAAACTGTCCGATCTTAAGTTCTCTCTCTGAACGCTTAACCAGCACTTCCGGATCTACTTCCGGTGAATCAAATTCTGTTCGTCCAATATAATAATCTCCTTCCAAACGGTCGATGATAATTTTCATCTGTTTACCGATTTTTTCCGCACTTAATTCTGCCGAGATACCTTGCTGGATGTCCATCAATTCATCAAGTCTGGCTTGTTTAACCTCTTGTGGAATAGAATCTTCGTATGATTCTGCAGCATAAGTTCCCTCTTCTTCGGAATATGCGAAAGCTCCCATCCGATCGAAACGTACTTTGCGCACAAACTCTTTAAGCTCTTCGAAGTCTTCCTCGGTTTCTCCGGGATGTCCTACCATTAAAGTTGTTCGCAGGTGAATGCCCGGCACTTCTTTACGAAATTGTTCAATTAGTCGGTAAGTATCCTTTTTGCTCACTTGCCGACGCATTAATTGCAACATATTGTCACTGATATGCTGAAGAGCAATATCCATATATTTACATACATTATCGCGTTCACGCATAACCCGGAATAAATCCGTAGGGAAATGTGCCGGATAGGCATAATGCAACCGAATCCATTCCACGCCAGGGATATCGGAAATACGTTCAATCAGTTCCGGAAGCATTTGCTTCTTATACCGATCGATCCCATAATAAGTCAATTCCTGTGCGATCACCTGAAATTCTTTCACGCCTTGCGATACCAGATATCGTACTTCGTCCAAAATTTCCTCCATCGGTTTGGAGATATGGCGTCCTGTAATAATGGGAATGGCACAATAAGAACATTTGCGGTCACACCCTTCTGAAATTTTCAGGTAAGCATAGTGTTGGGGAGTTGTCAATGTCCGTTCGATATATAACTCATCATGATAGACCTTTCCTAAATCTTGTAAAAGCTCCTTCCAATTGAACTTGCCATAAAATTTATCTACTTGCGGTATCTCAACAGCCAATTCCTTCAGATAACGTTCGGAAAGACAACCCATCACGAAAAGTTTCTTTAAATCCCCTTCTTCCTTTCTTTCAGCAAACTCCAGAATCATATTTATGGACTCCTCTTTGGCATCACCAATAAAGCCGCACGTATTGATTACTGCAATTTCTCCTTGTGGATTTTCAGTATCATGGGTTACGCTATATCCGACTTCTTCCAGTTGGCGCATTAACTGTTCGGAGTCAACCAAATTTTTAGAGCATCCTAAAGTGATAATATCTATTCTCTTTCTTTTCATGCATTCTCTCCAAACAAGGAATCAACGAATTCATTTTTACGGAATACTTGCAGGTCTTCCATACCTTCACCTAACCCGATATATTTAACAGGAATCTTGAATTGATCGGAAATACCAATCACAACACCACCTTTAGCGGTTCCGTCAAGTTTAGTGATAGCCATGGCAGTTACTTCGGTTGCCAGAGTGAATTGTTTGGCTTGTTCGAATGCATTTTGTCCGGTGGAACCGTCCAATACCAATAAAACTTCATCCGGCGCATTGGGCACAACCTTCTTCATCACATTCTTGATTTTGGTCAGCTCGTTCATCAAGCCCACCTTATTATGCAGGCGACCGGCTGTATCGATTATAACCACATCTGCGTTGTTGGCAACGGCAGAACTAAGAGTGTCATAAGCCACAGATGCAGGATCCGCTCCCATTTTCTGTTTAACAACAGGAACCCCTACCCGTTCTCCCCAAATCATTAACTGTTCTACGGCTGCAGCGCGGAAAGTATCGGCTGCTCCCAAATAAACCGATTTGCCTGCTTTTTTGAATTGATAAGCCAGCTTGCCGATAGTTGTAGTCTTCCCTACTCCATTCACTCCCACAACCATAATTACATAAGGTTTCCTTGTGATGGGTACGTCAAAATCAGCTACATCATTCGAGTTGTTTTCGGTAAGCAAAGCTGCTATTTCGTCACGTAATATAAGATTCAGTTCTTGAGTATTCACATACTTATCAGCCGCAGCGCGTTTCTCGATGCGTTTGATAATATTTAAAGTTGTTTCTACACCTACGTCAGATGTGATCAGTACTTCTTCCAGATTATCTAATACTTCATCGTCTACTTTTGACTTACCAGCCACAGCACGAGCAATCTTACTGAATACGCTCTCTTTGGTTTTAGATAATCCTTTATCTAAAGTCTCCTTCTTCTCCTTTGAAAAAAAACTAAAAAATCCCATATTGACACTTGTTTGTATAATACATTTGCTACAAAGATATAACAAAGGATTGGAAAAGTAAAAAAAGAAGCAATAAAAAATCCCCTCATTGTTCACCAATGAGAGGATTTTGCAGTTATAGCGTATATGCTATTTCGATTATTTTTTGAAAAAGTCTTGTACTTTTTCGTTCGGAACCATTTGTTCATCAAAAACGTATGCTCCAGTTTTCGGAGATTTTACCATTTTGATAACCTTGGTATAAGCACGACCTTCTTTTGAACCTTCGTGCAAACTTGCTACTGTTTTCTTTGCCATGGGTTATACTACTTTTATTATTTAATTTCCTTGTGTACTGTTACTCTCTTCAGAATTGGGTTGTATTTTTTCAACTCAAGTCTTTCTGTAGTATTCTTTCTGTTCTTAGTTGTGATATAACGAGATGTTCCCGGCATTCCACTGTCTTTGTGTTCTGTACATTCCAGAATCACTTGTACTCTGTTACCTTTTGCTTTCTTTGCCATTGTAAGTTTTCTCCTCTACGTTTAGCCGATTACTTTAATGCTTTTCCAATCACAATAACCTTTAGCCACTGCTTCAGTCAGCGCAGCATCCAGTCCTTTTTTGTTGATAATACGCAACCCGTTAGCGCAAAGGCTAAGGCTGATCCAACAATCCTGTTCTACATAATAGAACTTTTTGTTAAACAAGTTCAAATCAAAGGTTCTTTTAGTTCTTCTCTTTGAGTGTGAAACATTGTTGCCAATCATGGCTTTCTTTCCGGTAATTTGACAAATCTTCGACATTTCTATCTTATTTTTATAGTTTTATATCTATACTTATTTCAAACAGGACGCAAAGTAAGCACTTTTATCCGTATAAAACAAGAATTTCTTAAAATAATTCACTTACAGGCACCTATTTTTCTTTATTTGAGTAAATCACGGAGCATTAATAGGGCATTATTGCCAGCTCTTTCAATGTTCATGCCTCTTCCGCGGTTTGTTTCTTGCTTGTAAGTATGAATTTCGTTTTTATAACCAGCAGCTATCCATACAGTTCCCACCGGCTTTTCCGGAGTACCACCTCCAGGGCCTGCTATCCCTGAAGTAGCAACAGCGCAATCTGTTTTTAATGTTTTCATCGCACCTTTTACCATTTCAATCACAGTTTCCTCACTGACAGCTCCATATCGTTCCAAAGTTTCGGAGGAAACGTGCAAAAGCCCCATTTTCACTTCATTAGAGTAGGCCACTACACTTCCATTAAAATATTCAGAACTGCCGGCGATGGAAGTCAACCGTGCGGCAATACTGCCCCCGGTACAACTTTCTGCGGTGGAAACGGTCAATTTCTTCTTTTTTAAAAGCTCACCGACTATAACCTCCAATGGTGTATCTTCTTCACTGAAAATATCTTCACCAAGTATTTCCTCTAATTTTAACTTTTCACGTTCAAGAAGAACTTTTACTTCTTCTCTGTTTTGTCCTCGTCCTGTCAGTCTAAGACGAATAATGCCAAGTTTGGGTAGATATGCCAATTTAATGCATTCCGGTAAAGTGTTCTCCCACGATTCTAACTTTTCGGCTAATACAGATTCCGGATAGTGCTGTACGAGAAATGTTTGATGCATAATAACATCCGTTTGAAACCTATCGTGCAGCTTAGGTAGCACGCTTTCTGTCATCACAGCAATCATCTCTTGTGGAACGCCCGGCATGGAAACAAGTACCTTGCCATCCCTCTCGAACCAACTGACAGAAGCACTTCCCACAGGGTTATTTATTACCATACAATCTTTCGGGACCATTGCCTGGCTTTTATTGAGTGCATTCATTGGTATTTTTCCTGCTAGTACCCGTTTTACGTTTTCGAATACTTCTTCGTTAAAAACCAGTTCCGTATGGAAGTATTTACATAAAGTCTGTTTGGTAATATCGTCTTTGGTAGGTCCGAGTCCTCCGGTTACTAAAACAATATTCACCCTTTCCATCGCATTATCAATCGCTTCCATGATTTCTTCTTCCCGGTCACGGATTGAAACAATACGAAGAACCTCAATACCTATTTTATTTAATTCCTGTCCCATCCAGGCAGAATTAGTATCGACAACCTGTCCTATCAGCAGTTCATCGCCAATGGTTATTATTTCGGCAAACATACTTCTTAGTTTTATCCTATTATATATAAGGTATACTTATTATAATGTCACACGCGAATAAGCCGGAAGATCAATAGAACAAAAATCCTTATCCAGGTATTTGAAATATCCGGTAATGGCAATCATTGCTGCATTATCGGTAGTATAACTGAATTTAGGGATGAAAATATTCCAACCATATTTCTCGGCGTGTTCTCGGAAAGCATTGCGTAATCCGTTATTTGCGGAAACTCCTCCGGCTACTGCTATTTCATTAATTTTATATTCTTTGGCAGCTTTCCGTAATTTATCCATCAGAATGTCCACTATAGTAGCTTCCAATGATGCTGCAAGATCCACTTTATGGTGCTCTATAAAATCCGGATCATCTTTTAGCCAGTCGCGTAATGAATATAAAAAGGAAGTTTTCAATCCGCTGAAACTGTAATCTAAACCGGGAATATGCGGTTTGCTAAATGTAAAAGCTTTCGGATTTCCCTGGCGTGCTAATTTGTCAATGATTGGTCCACCCGGATAGCCAAGTCCCATCACTTTAGAACATTTATCAATTGCTTCACCTGCCGCATCGTCAATAGTCTGTCCGAGGATCTTCATATCATTATAGGCTTTTACCAGTATGATTTGTGAATTTCCTCCGGATACCAGCAAGCAAAGAAATGGGAAAGCAGGCTGTCTTTCTTCCTCTCCTTCTGCTTTAATAAAATGAGCTAAAACATGTCCGGTCAAGTGATTAACGTCAATCATTGGAATGTTTAAGGAACGAGCAAATCCTTTTGCAAAGGAGACTCCGACAAGCAAAGATCCCATCAATCCTGGACCACGAGTGAAAGCTACTGCGCTCAACTCTTCTTTGGTGACACCGGCACGTTTTAATGCTTCATGTACTACCGGTACGATGTTTTGTTGGTGTGCCCGTGAAGCCAACTCGGGTACTACTCCACCGTATGCTTCATGTACGGCTTGACTTGATACCACATTTGACAGCAAATAACCATCCTTGATTACGGCTGCCGACGTATCGTCACAGGAGGATTCAATTCCTAAAATTATTGCACTCATAAGTATTTAAACTATTAAACGGTGCAAAAGTAATCATAAAACTACGATTCGTAACGAACTATTTTATATTTTTGTTCGCAAAATAAAAGTTATCGCATATCAGAACGCTGAAAAAGACTGTACGCTGGGTAGTTGGTATTGTACTGGGAGTATATATCGGGACTATTGTTTTGCTGAATATACCAAGCATTCAGCAAACAATGAGTGTATTTGTGGCTAAAGAACTTTCCGAAGTTTTAAACACAAAGGTAGTGATTGGTAGAATTAATATCGGTCTATTGAACCGTATTATTATTGATGATGTATTGCTTGACGATCAAAGTGGTCAGGAAATGCTCAAAGTCACTCGTTTATCCGCCAAGTTTGATATTATGCCTTTCTTTAAAGGAAAGATATCCATTAGCAGTGTTCAGCTCTTCGGATTTAATATCGATCTCCGGAAAGAGACTCCGGAGTCTCCTCCTAATTTTAAATTTGTTTTGGATGCTTTTGCTTCCAAAGATACAGTAAAGAGAGAAAGTTCACTTGATTTACGAATTAACTCCATCCTGATTCGTCGTGGAAGGATGTCCTATCATGTGTTATCGGAACAGGAAACACCGGGAAAATTTAACGCCAAGCATATTCAGCTTCAAAATATCATAGCCAATATATCGCTGAAAGCCTTAAGTAAGGACTCTTTGAATTTAGGAATCAAGCGATTGAGCCTTGATGAAAAGGCATCCGGCTTTTCTTTGAAAAAAATGAGTTTGAAACTGGTTGCCAATGACAAGCAGACAAACATTGATAATTTTACTATAGAGTTGCCCGAAACATCTCTTAAGCTGGATACCATTCATTTAGAGTATGATAGTTTGAAAGCTTTTGACCGTTTTACAGAACAAGTGCATTTCTCTTTCCGTACTTTGCCGTCGCAAGTTACTCTAAAAGATATTTCTCCTTTTGTTCCTATCCTATCGCATTTCAAGGAACCGGTGACATTGGATATGGAGGTGAAGGGAACTGTGGACCAGTTGACTTGTTCGCATTTGGAAATTACGGCCGACGACCGCCAGTTTCGTTTGCGAGGGGATGTGTCGCTTCAGGACTTGTCGCGTCCACAAGATGCGTATGTATATGGAACACTTTCCGAGCTTTCGGCCAATACTCGTGGAGTCGGCTTCTTAGTGCGTAATTTGAGTCACAATTATAATGGAGTTCCTCCGCTTCTCGAACGTTTGGGAAATGTAAGTTTTCAGGGAGAGATTTCAGGATACTTTACGGACCTAGTTACTTACGGGCAATTACAAACGAGCCTTGGAAATGTAAAAACCGACTTAAAATTGAGTTCTGACAAGGCTAAAGGACTGTTTGCATATTCCGGTGCTGTCAAAACTGAAGATTTCCAGTTAGGTAAGTTATTGGATAATGAGAAGTTGGAAGAAATCACTTTCAATCTGGATGTACATGGGCGGCACATTACCGGGCAATTGCCAGCTGTGGAATTGAAAGGATTGATCGCTTCGGTAGATTATAGCAGATATAGATATGAAAATATCACATTGGATGGAGAATACAAACAAGGTGGATTTAATGGTAAAGTGGCGTTGGATGACCCTAATGGATCGATTTATCTGAATGGAGATGTAAATGTTACGTCTAAAGTGCCTACTTTTAATTTTCTTGCAGTAGTCAACAAAGTACGTCCACATGATTTGAATCTTACGACTAAATACCCAGATGCGGAGTTCTCTTTAAAACTGAAAGCTAATTTCACAGGTGGATCAGTGGATGAGATGATTGGAGAAATCAATGTGGATAGTTTGGAATTTACAGCTCCGGATAAAGCATATTTTATGCAGAATATGAATATCCGGGCTACCAAACAGAACGGCGAGAACCAACTAAGATTGACTTCTGAATTCCTGAAAGCAAGTATAGAAGGTAAATTCCAGTACCACACATTACCTGCCAGTATTCTGAATATTATGCGGAAGTATGTGCCGTCTTTAATATTACCTCCCAAGAAGCCGATTGAAACACATAACAATTTTCTGTTTGACGTACATATATATAATATGGACATTTTATCTACAATCTTTGATATACCGTTGACAGTGTACACTCATTCCACATTGAAGGGATATTTCAATGATGCCTTACAACGCTTGCGTGTAGAAGGATATTTTCCCCGTCTGCAATATAAAAATAACTTTATTGAGTCGGGCATGATTCTGTGCGAGAATCCTGCAGATCATATTCGTGCACAGGTTCGTTTGACTTCTTTGAAAAAGAAAGGGGCAGTCAATCTATCCTTGGATGCACAAGCTAAAGATGATAATGTCAGTACGACATTGAATTGGGGGAATAATGCTGCAGTGACATATAGCGGGCAATTGGCTGCCGTTGCCAAATTTCTACGTACAAGCGGGGAAAAACCATTGTTGAAAGCGATGGTGGATGTAAAACCTACTGATGTTATTTTAAACGATACTCTTTGGAAGATACATGCTTCACAAGTGGTGGTCGATTCAGGCAGGGTGGATGTGAATAACTTCTACTTTAGCCATCAGGATAGATATGTACGTATTAACGGCCGGCTCTCCGAGAATCCTAAAGATACTGTAAAGGTTGATTTAAAAGATATAAATATGGGATATGTATTTGATATTGCAAGCATATCCGACGATGTGAATTTTGAAGGTGATGCAACGGGAACAGCTTATGCAAGCGGAGTGCTAAAGAAACCTATTATGAATACCCGTTTATATATAAAGAACTTTTCACTTAATCAGGGTCGCTTGGGTGATTTGGATATTTATGGTGAGTGGGATAACGAAAATAGAGGTATCCGGTTGGATGCATCCATTCAGGACATATCCCCTTCTCCGTCACGTGTCACAGGTATTATTTATCCATTGAAACCCGAGAGCGGACTTGATTTAAATATTGAAGCAAATGAATTGAACTTAAAATTCCTCGAACATTATATGAAGTCTATTGCCAATGATATTAAAGGACGTGGGACGGGAAAAGTACATTTCTATGGAAAATTCAAAGGATTGAATTTGGATGGTGCGGTTATGACAGACGCTTCCATGAAGTTTGATATTCTGAACACACATTTTGCTGTAAAAGACACGATTCATCTAGCTCCTACCGGATTGACATTTAATAATATACATATATCCGACATGGAAGGACATTCGGGAAGAATGGACGGATATTTGCATTTCCAGCATTTTAAGAACTTAAACTATCGTTTTGAGATACAGGCAAATAATATGCTTGTGATGAATACGAAGGAATCGGCAGATATGCCTTTCTATGGTACGGTATACGGTACCGGAAATGTATTACTTGCCGGAAATGCCACACAAGGGTTGGACGTAAACGTGGCTATGACAACCAACCGAAATACTACCTTTACTTATATTAATGGCAGTGTAGCATCGGCTACCAGTAATCAGTTTATTAAGTTTGTAGATAAAACCCCCCGTCGTACTATTCAGGATTCTATTCAGGTAATCTCATATTACGAACAAATACAGCAAAAACGTCAGGCAGAAGAAGAGCAGAAAACGGATATCCGTTTGAATATTCTGGTGGATGCAACTCCCGATGCCACCATGCGAATTATCATGGACCCTATTGCTGGAGACTATATTAGCGGAAAAGGTACGGGAAATATTCGAACGGAATTTTATAATAAGGGTGATGTGAAGATGTTTGGTAATTATCGGATTAATCAGGGAGTATATAAATTCAGCTTGCAGGAAGTAATCCGTAAGGACTTTATAATCAAGGATGGAAGCACAATAACGTTCAATGGAGCACCTCTGGATGCTAACATGGATATACAAGCTTCATATACAGTGAATTCTGCTTCCTTGAATGACTTGATACCGGATGCTTCGGCTATTATCCAACAACCCAATGTACGTGTAAATTGTATCATGAATTTAAGTGGTATGCTGGTACGTCCGACTATCAAGCTGGGCATAGAGCTTCCAAATGAAAGGGATGAAATACAAACATTGGTGCGTAACTATATCAGTACGGAAGAACAGATGAATATGCAGATCCTTTACCTGCTGGGTATTGGTAAGTTTTATACGGAAGATGCACGGAATAATAATCAAAATTCGAATGTGATGTCTTCGGTGCTCTCATCTACCCTCTCCGGCCAGTTGAACAATGCACTTTCACAAGTCTTTGAAACAAATAACTGGAATATAGGTACGAATTTGAGTACGGGTGATAAAGGTTGGACGGATATGGAAGTAGAAGGTATTCTATCGGGACAATTATTGAATAATCGTTTATTGATAAACGGAAACTTCGGTTATCGGGATAATCCGATGGCTAATACTAACTTTGTAGGAGACTTTGAAGCAGAATGGTTGATTACCCGTTCGGGAGATATACGCTTAAAGGCTTATAATGAGACGAATGACCGCTATTATACAAAAACAAATCTGACTACACAGGGAGTAGGTATCATGTACAAGAAGGACTTCAATAAATGGAGTGATCTCTATTTTTGGAATAAATGGCGGTTGCGTAATAAGCGCAAACGGGAAGAAGCAGAAAAGGTGAAAACGCATCAAACGGACAGTATCACTGATAAAACAGCCAAATCGGCAGTAAAGAGAAATCATTCGCAACAACAATAAACATATAATAAACGATGACATGATTCCAGGCGGATATGTCATCGTTCATTATATGTGAGAATTATGTAATCAGGAGCATGTGCATCCTTTTTTATGGGATGACAATGCCGTCTTCATTGATATTTACTTCAAGATCTACATTCATTTTTTCCAGTTCAATCCGATAATAGATGGTGCCATCTGCTTTTTCAATACGTTTCGCTTCGTCAAAACGATATTCTCCATATTGATTATTAATCGTATTTTTGACAGCTTCGGGCAGTTCATTTTGACGTACTTCCCATGAAGTAGAATGCCAATCTCCGGTCTGATCGAACAAAACATCTTTTGATATTCCGTTATGAATGATATCCACTTCCGTATATCCGAAATCCCAGTCATTTCTATCATCTTCTACATCTATTTCCATGATTTTGGCATTCGGATATTTTTCATTAATGAAGTTTCTCATTGCTTCAGTCAATTGAACGGGAAGATGACCGGTGTTATCATCATCAGTGTCTACGATACTTTTAATCAGAGTTCCGTCCGCAGAATAATATAAGTCTATCTCCTGGTTCTGATTTTCGACTTCAATTACGAAAATAGTCTCAACGCCTGTCCGCTCCAATTTGTCTACATCATCTTGTTTCCACGAAGCATATTCACTCTTTTCAAAAGAAGTTTTCACAGCTTGCGGTAATGCATTGTAAGGAATGTCCGTTTCCGTCATTTGCCATTTTCCATCTTGGGTAAACCATGCAGATGCTTCATATCCATCATAGAAATCTGCTACATAATATCCGCACTTAGTTTCCCATTTCACATTTGCAGCATTAGGGTATTTAGATGCAAATGCGTTTTGAAGTTCGGTAGGAACAGCAATTGAATTATCGTCGTCGTTATCACAACTTTGTAGGCTCCATGTAACGCAAAGTGCCAGTAAGAGTGTATAAATCTTTAGTTTCATCTTTGTTCTATTTTAAAAGGTTTAGAAGTCAATATCAATCAAATTAAATTTCAAGTCGAATTTCAATTCCGTACGGTTGGACAGTTTTACTTCATAATCTTTTTTATCCCTCTCTATTTTCAGGATTTTAGCATCGGGATAATTGGTCGTTACATATTTTTGAATTGTTGCAGGGATAATAGCTGTAGGTACCGCGCTATATTTGCAATTCACTTCTTCCCAGTTTCCTTTGTTATCAAATTCTACTTTATCGCCATTAGTGAAAATCACTTCATAACTTTTATAGAAGAAATCACTTTCCATTTTGGCTAATGCTACTTTGCTGTCGGCAAAATGCTGTTTGATAAACTGCTGTGCCTGTTGTGGCATTTGAGTTACCTGAATAGGTTTGTCGTCATCTGCACGAGCTACTGTTTGCAAAGTAAAAAAACATACTAATAAGAATACTAACTTTTTCATAATCGTTGTTTTTTAAATATTGGTTTTTACTACTATTATTAATTTCGCATTGCAAAGATGAAAGGAGAATCTGAAAAGATTTGGGAATTTTGAGAATTATCGAAAAAAATCTCATAAAAATATAGTGACGCTATCCTGTTAACATAGCGTCACTATCTATAAAGGATACCGTCACCATCCCATAAGGATAGCGTCACTATAATTTCTTCCTGAAATTAGATTCTTTAGGATTCTTTTAAAACTACTAATATACACATCGTTTATTTTTGCACACACGAATTTGACGATATTCATATTAAATAACCATAAGAACTTTTTTATGACTATGAGAACAAATTATTTTTTATTATTAGCTATTCTATTGGGGGTTATTCCCATGAGTTACACACACGCCAATGATTCAATACCGAAAAGCGTGATTCTGTACACACCTTACACAAAAATCTCCGTATCGCCCGGAGCGTCAATTGATTACAGTATTGATCTTATCAACAACACGGACCAATTGACGAATGCGAATCTTTCTGTCAGCGGATTATCCGCCAGTTGGAAACACGAAATGAAATCCGGTGGCTGGAGTCTTAGCCAGTTGTCGGTACTTCCCAAAGAGAAAAAGACTTTTAATTTAAAAGTCGAAGTTCCATTAAAAGTGAATAAAGGCAATTATCATTTTGTGGTATATGCCGGAAACGCTAAACTTCCCTTGAATGTGGTGGTTGCCCAAAAAGGAACGTACCAAACCGAATTTACTACTGACCAGCCCAACATGCAGGGAAATTCGAAGTCAACCTTCACTTTCAGTGCTACTTTAAAGAATCAGACCGCCGATCAGCAACTATATGCTTTGATGGCTAATGCCCCCAGAGGGTGGAATGTCGTTTTTAAACCGAACTACAAACAAGCCACTTCTGCACAAGTAGAGGCAAACAGTACACAAAATGTAAGTATAGATATTACCCCTCCTGCCAATGTAGAAGCCGGTAGCTATAAAATTCCGGTACGTGCTGCTACAGGTACAACTTCTGCCGAATTGGAACTGGAGGTAGTTGTCACTGGTTCTTATCAAATGGAACTGACTACTCCTCGCGGATTATTGAGCACAGATGTCACAGCTGGTGATGTGAAGAAATTAGAGCTGGAAGTAAGAAACACCGGTTCTTCATTACTGAAAGACATTCAGTTGTCTGCCAATAAACCTGCAGACTGGGAAGTTACTTTTGAACCTTCAAAGGTTGACGCATTAAAAGCTGGAGAGACATCAACGGTAATGGCTACTTTGAAAGCTTCTAAAAAAGCGCTGCCCGGGGACTATGTGACTACTATCATGGCTAAAACTCCTGAAGTAAATGCCGATGCGCAGTTCAGAATTGCGGTAAAAACTCCGATGATATGGGGATGGGTAGGTGTGCTTATCATCATTGCTACTATCGGTGTGGTTTACTATCTGTTCCGTAAATATGGAAGGAGGTAAATGATGGGCGAACAAGTGATCGTACTTACCGATTTGACCAAACAATATGGTAATTTCACTGCTGTAGATCATATTCGCCTGAATATCCGGAAAGGGGAAATCTTCGGATTGCTGGGACCGAATGGTGCCGGAAAATCAACTACTATCTTAATGATGCTAGGGTTGACGGAGCCTACTTCGGGAACAGTTGAAATCTGTGGAATAAATTCTACCACTCATCCTATTGAAGTAAAAAGGAGGATAGGTTATTTGCCTGAAGATGTAGGATTTTATGATGATATGACAGGACCGGAGAACTTGATCTATACAGCGCGATTAAATGGTATTCCTGATAAGGAGGCGAAAACCAAAGCTATGGAACTGATGAAGCGGGTAGGCCTTGAAGAACAGTTAACCAAAAAGACCGGAAAATATTCTCGTGGTATGAGACAGCGGTTGGGATTGGCTGATGTGCTTATTAAAAATCCGGAGATTATTATCCTCGATGAACCGACTTCAGGAATTGACCCGGCTGGTGTTCAGGAGTTTATCGAACTGATTCGCTGGTTGAGTAAGGAAGAGGGGTTGACTGTACTTTTCTCTTCCCATCACTTGGATCAGGTACAGAAAGTATGCGACCGGGTTGGTTTGTTTAGTAATGGCCAATTACTTGCGTTGATCGATATGGCAGAACTGAAAGACAAGAAACAGGAATTGTCTGATATTTATAACCATTATTTTGAGGAAGGAGGAGAAAGACATGAATAAAGTCAATCATCCTTTTTGGGTGATCGTCAACAAGGAAATTTCCGACCATGTCAAAAGTTGGCGGTTCATTATATTAATAGGTATTATAGCGCTTACCTGCATGGGATCGCTATATACAGCACTCACAAATATTGGTGAAGCTATCAAGCCTAATGATCCGGACGGCTCGTTTTTATTTTTGAAGTTGTTTACGGTTTCAGATGGGACTCTCCCCTCTTTTGTACTGTTTATTAACTTCTTAGGACCTTTATTAGGAATCGCCTTAGGATTTGACGCAGTCAATTCCGAACAAAATAAAGGAACATTGAGCCGTATGCTGTCCCAGCCTATTCATCGTGATTGCATTATCAACGCGAAGTTTGTGGCTGCTCTAATTGTAATAGGTATCATGCTGTTTGTATTGGGCTTTTTGGTAATGGGCTGTGGATTGATTGCCATTGGCATTCCTCCTACAGCAGAAGAGTTTTGGCGAATTGTTTTCTTCATCATTACCAGTATCTTTTATGTAGCATTTTGGCTGAATTTAGCTATTTTGTTTTCACTTCGTTTTCGTCAGGCAGCGACTTCTGCATTGGCATCGGTGGCTGTTTGGTTGTTCTTTAGCGTATTCTATACCATGATTGTTAATTTGGTGGCAAAAGGTTTGAGTCCGTCACAGATGGCGTCGCCTTATCAGATTATCAGTTATCAAAAGTTTATTTTGGGATTGATGCGTTTGGCACCGAGTGAATTGTTTAATGAAGCTACCACTACATTATTGATGCCTTCTGTTAGAAGTTTGGGACCATTGACTATGGAACAGGTTCAGGGAGCTATTCCCAGTCCGCTTCCGTTGGGACAAAGTCTTTTAGTCGTATGGCCGCAACTGACGGGACTGATTGCAGCAACAGTTATCTGTTTCGCTATCTCTTATATCATGTTTATGAGGAGAGAAATACGATCCCGATAACTGACTCACCATAAAAGACGCAAAGGACACAGAGAAATAAGTTAAATGAATACAGCTGATAGATCAGATGATGATTACCGATCGGTTATTCACTTTTTACTCCGTGTCCTTTGTGTTTTCTGAATAAAAAATTATTGTCTGGAAATCTCGAAGCAGTGCTCTTTCTGTTCGAAGTAATATCTTATACTCAAGTGTTGCAAACGACAGATAGAATCGGCTATTGCTAGTCCCAGACCTGTAGATCCTTCCTTTTTAGTTCCTTGATAGAAACGTTCGAAGATATGTTCCTTATCCAACGGATTTTTTACTCCTGAATTTCGGAAAGTAATACTGTTTTTGGTGACAGTGATCCGGATATGTCCCCCGTCAATGTTATGTACAAATGCATTTTTTAGGAGATTCGTGAGTAAAGCAACAGCCAGAGATTCGTTTATTGTCACATTGAAAATGTCCTGTTCATCGATAGTTACTTCTATGTTACGATAGTCGTAAACTTCTTCGTAATCTTGCAGATATTGTTTGAGAAGTCCATTTAGTTCCAATTGCTTGGTATCCGTAAACTGGCCATTGTCAATTTTAGTAAGCAATAGTAGAGATTTGTTTAATTTAGTGATGTATTCTAAAGTCTGGTGGGTTTTCATCAGCTCTTCCAGTTGTTTTTCTGATAACGAATCATCTTCCATCAACATTTCCAATCGGTTACGACAGATAGCAAGTGGAGTTTGTATCTCATGTGAAGCATTTCCGATAAATTGTTTTTGTTGTTCGAACATCTGCTCCGTACGTTCTACATAACGAATAGCAGCCTCATTTAATTTTCGGAATTCCGTGATTTGGGTTTCGTTACTCAACGGCTTATTCTTTTTTCCTGTTTGATAACCGTCCAGCCAATGAAGAAGCACATAGAGCGGTCGCATATTCCGATAGAACACCCATACGGAAATGATAATAATGCAGAATAACAGAGCTACATACAAAAATATAATCCATACTTGGATGGCATCTCTCAAATCATCTTTTTCAATGCTGGGAATTGATACTGTCAGTTCGTGGTATCGTCCTTCATCGTCTTTAAAGATAGTAGTAAGAATACGTGCCGGTTCGGTTTCCTCTTTTTCTTCAATATATACCATAGAGTCTTTATATTGAATATCCTCCCGGCTTTCTGCATATTCTTTGCTTACTTCCATCATATAATATTGATTGTTGGAGCCGTTGGTTTTAGAAGGTAGCTCCTCTCCTGCCAATGCCCGGATAATGATGGTTTCCGAATAATCTTCCAGAGCGTCATCCACTTCATCGTTGACTTCATCAATCATCGTAACATAAAAAAAGATAGCCCAGACCGTCAGTATGAAGGTCAAAGCAAGCGTAATACGAAGAATGATGTAATATATTAATTTCATGGACAATATTCTCTTTTTTTTTATTCTACTACCATTTTATACCCAAACCCATAGACCGCTTTGATTTCAATATTTGCACCCGAATCTTTGAGCTTTTTGCGAAGATTCTTAATCTGTGCATATATGAAGTCAAAATTGTCAACCTGGTCAATATGATCTCCCCATACTGATTCGGCCAAAGTGTTTTTATTGATTAATCTTCCGGGACGATTGATAAAATATAACAGGATGTCATACTCTTTTCTATTTAGCTCCACTTCCTGATCGTTGACAAATACACGATATTTATCCGGTTCTATTCGTACATTACCTTGGCGGATATCAATTTCTCCGTCATGCTGATGACGGCGAATCACGCTTTTAATTCGTGCATTTAGTTCAACCAAATGAAATGGTTTTGGCAAATAATCGTCTGCTCCCAGTTCTAGTCCCAAAACTTTGTCTTCCAAGGAGTCCTTTGCGGAAATAATAATTACGTTCTCCCGTTTATGGAGAGCTTTCAGTCGTTCAAGAAGATCAAGTCCGCTTCCGTCCGGTAGCATGATGTCCAATAAGATACAATCATAGTCGTAGTCTTCAACTTTGCGTAGAGCAGAATTAAAGTCACTGGCTGTTTCCACAACGTAACGTTCTTTTTCAAGTGAACATTGAATCAGTTCTCTTAAAGAGGGTTCGTCTTCTACAATCAATATCTTCATAACTTTGTCTCCTTTCTTTTTTACAGCTACAAAGAAAAGGGATATTTCTGAAATAAAACTGAAATGGATTGAAAAAAGAGTTTGAAATAACTATTGAATGTCCTATGAACTATTAGGACAGGTCACAAATAATATAATATGGATGGAAAAAGAAAAGGATGAAAGCGATTGAATCGTTTCCATCCTTTTTATAATTATGTGTGATTTCTATTTAATAAGAACGTGCAAATATCACGCGGCAAGCAGATGGTTTGCCTGTTACCATACATTTACCCGGTTCCTTGTCTCCCGGAACAAATGAATCGAACGGAATACAACGAATGGTTGCTTTGGTTTCTTCCTTAATCTTTTCTTCTGTTTCAGTAGTTCCGTCCCAATGAGCCAGAATAAATCCACCTTCTTCGATTTTTTCTTTAAATTCGTCGTAGGTATCTACTGTTGTAATCTTGGAGTTACGGTAGTCCAATGCTTTCTTGTAGATATTAGCCTGCATTTCTTCAAGCAAGTTCTGAACATACATTTCAATGCCTTCACAAGTAACTGTTTCTTTTTCCAGTGTATCACGGCGCATCACTTCCATGGTGTTGTTTTCAAGGTCGCGACCACCCATAACCAAACGAACAGGTACACCTTTCAATTCATAGTCGGCGAATTTAAAGCCTGGACGTTTATTATCTGCATTGTCATATTTAACAGAGATACCTAATGCTTTCAGTTTCGCTACAATGCCTTCTACTTTAGCATCGATTTGTTTCAGTTGTTCGTCATTCTTATAGATAGGAACGATCACTACCTGAATCGGAGCCAAATGCGGAGGTAATACCAATCCGTTATCATCCGAGTGAGTCATAATCAATGCCCCCATCAAACGGGTAGAAACGCCCCATGAAGTAGCCCAAACATACTCCAACTTGTTTTCTTTATTAACAAATTGAACATCGAATGCTTTTGCAAAGTTTTGTCCCAGGAAGTGGGAGGTACCACTCTGCAACGCTTTTCCATCCTGCATCATGGCTTCAATTGTATATGTATCAAGTGCGCCGGCAAAACGTTCGTTGGCTGATTTTACTCCCTTTACAACAGGAACGGCCATATATTTTTCTGCAAATTCACCATATACATTCAGCATTCTGATTGCTTCTTCCTCCGCTTCCTCACGAGTAGCATGAGCAGTATGGCCTTCTTGCCACAGAAATTCAGCAGTACGCAGGAAAAGGCGTGTACGCATTTCCCAACGGAAAACGTTAGCCCACTGATTGCAAAGAATAGGCAGGTCACGGTAAGATTGAATCCAGTTCTTATAAGTATTCCAGATGATTGTTTCTGATGTCGGACGGATAATTAATTCCTCTTCCAATTTAGCTGCAGGATCTACTACAACTCCTGAACCGTCTTCTGCATTCTTCAAGCGATAATGCGTTACAACGGCACACTCTTTAGCAAAACCTTCTACGTGTTCAGCTTCGCGGCTTAAGAATGATTTCGGGATTAATAACGGGAAGTATGCGTTTACATGTCCTGTTTCTTTGAACATATCATCCAATTGACGTTGCATTTTTTCCCAGATGGCGTATCCGTAAGGCTTAATCACCATACATCCGCGCACAGCAGACTGTTCTGCCAAGTCAGCTTTTACCACCAAATCGTTGTACCACTGTGAGTAGTTTTCACTACGTTTGGTAAGGTCTTTCAGTTCTTTTGCCATTATATTTTTCTATTTAAAGTTTTCTTGAGTGTTAAAACAGGGTGCAAAAATACGAAAAATGCATGAATTGCCCTATTCTTCATGCATTAATTTTCTAAAGTCATGTTTTGTTTCTTTTCCTCTATAATATGTATTTCAATAGAAAAGGGGCTTGGAAATAAAAAAATCAGGCAGTGTATTTAAGTTAACTGTCTGATTTTCAAAAGAGCGGTAAACGAGGCTCGAACTCGCGACCCCCAGCTTGGGAAGCTAGTGCTCTACCAACTGAGCTATTACCGCATATTTACTGTGTTTCCCGACTTAAAAGCCTTATGAAACGGTGATGCAAAGGTAAACATAATTTTTATATCTCAAATAAAATCACAGAAATTTTAATGAAAGAAAAAAGTAATGTCAAAGTTGCTTTTACTCTTTTGTTTTGATGAAAAAAGGACTGGAACTGAAAGAGCGTGAACAAACCTCTCTTTTCATCTGTTAGAATATCTCGAAATCAGATATAACCTAACCAGTATGAAAAAAAATAAGCGACTTTTTATACTATTGACTTTGTATTTCTCCATCAGTCAGATAGATGCACAGACACCATTAAGTTTTGAAGAATCACTGCATCTGCTGAATCAGGGAAATCAGAGTTTGAAAATTGCAGATAAGAGTATTGAGATTGCGAAGGCTGAACGTGATAAACTGAATGCTTTCTGGTATCCCAGTCTTCAGTCTACGGGTGCGTTTGTGCACATGTCGGAGAAGATTGAAGTAAAACAGCCCCTATCGCAGTTTACTGATCCGGCTAAAGACTTTGTACATTCCATTATTCCGGATGATCAGGTCATTTCATCCATACTAGATCAAATTGGAGCCAACACACTGGTGTTTCCCCTGACTCCCAGAAACCTGACTACTGTTGATTTATCAGCCGAGTGGGTGCTCTTTTCCGGTGGTAAACGTTTTCGTGCCACCAATATCGGAAGAACGATGGTCGACTTGGCACGAGAAAGTCGGGCACAGGTATCGGCTAACCAGCAAAACCTGTTGGTTGAAAGTTATTATGGGCTTCGGCTGGCACAACAAATAGTAACTGTTCGTGAAGAAACTTATAACGGATTGAAGAAACATTATGAAAATGCCTTGAAATTAGAGGCAGCAGGAATGATTGACAAAGCAGGCAGACTTTTTGCCCAAGTAAATATGGACGAAGCCAAACGTGCATTGGAAGCTGCGCGGAAAGAAGAAACAGTAGTGCAAAGTGCTTTAAAAGTCTTGCTAAATAAAAAGGATACAGATGCTAATATCATTCCTACCTCTCCCCTTTTTATGAATGATTCACTACCACCTAAAATGCTTTTTGATCTTTCTGTAAACAGCGGAAACTATACGCTCAATCAATTACAGTTACAGCAACATATTGCCAAACAAGAAGTACGGATTGCTCAAAGCGGGTATCTGCCGAATATAGCCCTTTTCGGAAAACAGACCTTGTATTCGCATGGTATTCAGAGTAATTTGTTGCCACGTACCATGATAGGTATTGGTTTTACATGGAATCTCTTTGACGGACTGGATCGGGAGAAGAAAGTACGGCAATCGAAATTGACGGAACAAACACTGGCTTTGGGACAGATGAAGGCTCGCGACGATTTGGCTGTTGGTGTAGATAAACTTTATACGCAGTTGGAAAAGGCACAGGATAATGTAAAAGCTCTAAATGCAACAATTGCTTTAAGCGAAGAACTGGTTCGTATCCGAAAGAAATCTTTCACAGAAGGGATGGCAACCTCTACCGAGGTTATTGATGCTGAAACCATGCTTGCCAGTGTAAGAGTAGCTCGTTTGGCAGCGTATTATGAATATGATGTGGCACTTATAAATCTACTCTCGCTTTGTGGCACACCGGAACAATTTGCAAACTATCAACCTAAACCGTAACAAATAATGAAACCAACTAGTAAAACCCTATCATGGGCTTTTGTTATCATCCTTTTGGCGGTCGGTATTTTTACCGGCTTGGGAGTTATACTAATGCATAAACAACAGCTAGTTCTGCAAGGACAGGCTGAAGCAACAGAAATCCGTATCAGTGGAAAACTTCCCGGTCGTATCGATACTTTCTTCGTTCAGGAAGGCGATTGGGTACACCAAGGAGATACTCTTGTCGTTATTAATAGCCCTGAAATATATGCCAAGTATCAACAAGTGAATGCATTGGAACAAGTAGCGGTACAGCAAAACAAGAAAATAGATGCCGGAACCCGTCGTCAGATTGTGGCTACTGCATTGCAGTTGTGGAATAAAACGAAGAGTGACCTAACTCTCGCTCAAACAACCTACAACCGTATTCTCACTTTATATAAAGACAGTGTTGTCACTTCTCAAAGGAAGGATGAAGTAGAAGCGATGTATAAAGCGGCTGTAGCAGCCGAACGCGCTGCATACGAGCAGTATCAGATGGCTGTAGACGGTGCACAGAAAGAAGATAAAGCATCAGCTGCCAGTATGGTGGATGCTGCACGAAGCACGGTGGATGAAGTTTCGGCTTTATTGGTCGACTCCCGGTTGACAGCTCCGGAAAACGGACAGATAGCAACGATCTTTCCTAAACGTGGAGAATTGGTTGCACCGGGAACTCCCATTATGAACTTGGTGGTTATGGATGATATACATGTCGTTCTTAACGTACGGGAAGATCTGATGCCACAGTTTAAAATGGACGGAACATTCGTTGCAGATGTACCCGCCATCGGTAAAGAAAATATAGAGTTCAAAATCTATTATATAAGTCCGTTAGGCAGTTTTGCGACCTGGAAATCAACCAAGCAGACCGGAAGTTATGACTTACGTACATTTGAGATTCATGCGCGTCCTACTCAAAAAGTGGATGATTTGCGTCCCGGTATGTCCGTGTTATTGACTTTAGACTAATTGACATCAAATAAACCAGCGAATGGATGAATCACAAACATACTCCCCTTTTCGTTCCGTATTGTTAAGAGAATGGCAGCGAATGACTTCGCGGCGCCTTTATTTTGGCGTCTGCATTGTTTTGCCGTTGTTCACCCTTTTCTTTATGGCTACGATTTTTGGCAACGGACAGATGGAAAATATTCCTATCGGTATTGTCGATCAGGATAACACTGCTACTTCCCGGACTATTGCCAGGAATATCTCTGCCGTACCGACTTTTAAAGTGACAAAGCATTTTGCAGATGAAGCGGCTGCCCGTGAATCTGTACAAAAGAAAGAGATTTATGGTTATCTTTCCATACCTCCCCAATTTGAGCAAGATGCTATCACCGGAAAGAATGCAACACTCTCCTACTATTATCACTATGCATTATTGTCGGTAGGCGGTGAGCTGATGGCGGCATTCGAAACATCATTAGCTCCGGTGGCTCTTTCCCCTGTGGTGATGCAAGCCGTGGCTCTCGGAGTAGAACAAAATCAGATTACCACCTTTTTATTACCAGTGCAGGCTAATAACCATCCGATATATAATCCAAGTTTGGATTATTCGGTATATTTGAGTCAGCCCTTTTTCTTTGTTTTGTTTCAGGTCTTGATCTTGTTGATTACTGTCTATACGGTCGGTATTGAAATTAAGTTCCGTACAGCAAATGATTGGTTGACGACTGCTAAAGGCAATATAGTAACTGCTGTTTTGGGTAAGTTATTGCCTTATACCATTATATATATATTGATAGGGTGGTTAGCTAATTATGTCATGTTCGGTATCCTGCATATCCCTTTTCAAGGGAGTTGGTGGTTAATGAATATCATGACCGTGCTTTTCATCATTGCGACGCAGGCTTTAGGGCTGTTTTTATTCTCGCTGTTTCCGGCAATTTCGTTGGTGATAAGCGTAGTCTCTATGGTAGGTTCTCTGGGGGCTACCTTGTCCGGGGTGACCTTTCCGGTTCCCAATATGTATCCGTTGGTGAGGGATGCTTCCTATTTGTTTCCTGTCCGCCATTTTACGGAGATGATGCAAACCATGCTTTATGGAGGCGGTGGTTTTATCCATCTTTGGCCGTCGGCTGTGATACTCTGTATCTTTCCGTTGTTGGCCCTATTGTTGCTTCCCCATTTAAAACGAGCTATAGAAAGTCATAAGTATGAAAAAATTAAGTAAGTTACAACAGTTATCATTCATCATTCGTCGTGAATTTCTAGCTATCAGTACCAGTTATGCAGTTCTGCTTGTGTTGATGGGAGGAATCTTTGTCTACGGATTACTCTACAATTATATGTATGCACCGAATATTGTAACCGATGTTCCTGTTGCCGTAGTCGATAATTCGCATAGTGAATTAAGTCGTGACTTTATCCGTTGGCTGGATGCTACTCCCCAAGCAGAGATTTATAGCCAGGCGATGGACTATCACGAAGCAAAAGAATGGATGAAAGAAGGCAAAGTACAGGGAATACTCTATCTGCCTCATGATTTTGAGAAGCGAGTGTTCCGGGGAGATGAAGCCGTATTTTCTCTTTATGCAACTACGGATGCTTTCCTGTATTTCGAGGCTTTGCAGGGGGCTTCATCGCGTGTCATGCTGGCTATTAATGATAAATACAGGCCTGATGTAGCTGTATTTCTTCCGCCTCAAGGATTGCTTGCCGTAACTATGGCAAAACCGATCAATGTAATAGGAACTGCACTTTATAATTATACAGAAGGCTATGGCTCTTATCTTATTCCCGCAGTTATGATGATTATAATCTTCCAGACTTTATTGATGGTTATTGGTATGGTGACCGGAGAAGAGCACAGCAACAGAGGAATCCGCGCTTACACTCCTTTTGGATATGGCTGGGGAGTTGCCATTCGTATAGTGGCGGGAAAAACATCCGTATACTGTGCTCTTTATGCTATCTTTGCTTTCTTTCTATTAGGCTTGCTCCCCCACTTTTTCAGTATCCCTAATATTGGAAACGGACTATACATTGTATTATTATTGATTCCATACCTGATGGCGACCTCTTTTCTGGGGTTGGCAGCTTCCAGATATTTTACGGATTCAGAAGCTCCCCTACTCATGATCGCCTTCTTCTCTGTAGGATTAATCTTTCTTTCCGGGGTTTCCTATCCGATGGAACTAATGCCCTGGTATTGGAAAGCTGCACATTACATTCTTCCCGCTGCACCAGGCACACTTGCTTTTGTGAAATTGAATTCTATGGGAGCCAGTATGGCGGATATCAGACCGGAATATATAACCCTTTGGATACAAGTACTTATTTATTTTATAGTAAGTATATGGGTTTACAAGAAGAAACTGAAATCTGATCCGATTCGTTAAATTAACGAAAATAGAATATACGCTAATTATGACAGAAGTTTAAAGAATACCTTCAGATAAATCAACTTCTCAAAGTGAATAATCAACTTTGGAAATAAAAATGTTTCTAAATGAATATTTTCTTGTAGAATCTCTCCTTTTTCTTTGCATTTTTCATTGCTTTTGTCTAGTTTCGTTAATTGTTATATTTATATGATTGCTAGAAGTAGTTTAAAAACAACTGTTTATATGAAATACATTATATATATTCTCCTCTTTTTTCCTATTTGGGTTACAGCACAAACATACAAATATATAGGAATAGAAAATGGTTTGAGCAATCGCCGGATATTCAATATTCAGAAAGATACACAAGGGTACATGTGGTTTCTCACCAATGAAGGAATGGATCGTTATAACGGTAAAGATATAAAACACTATAAATTAAATAAAGAAGCTAGTACTTTAGATGCTCCTGTACGTTTGGGATGGTTGTATACAGGTCCACAAATTGGTATATGGGTGATCGGTAAGCAGGGACGGGTTTTTCGATATGAAGCAAACGAAGATGATTTCAGAATGGTATATAAACTACCGGATATTTCTGAAACAATTAGTTGTGGCTATTTGGATCGGAATAATAACATTTGGCTATGTTGTAAGGATTCTATATTACTATATAATATAAATGATGCTCACATTCTTCAATTTTCCAATATACTACATAGTAATATCACAGCGATAGAACAAATAGACGAACAACATTTCTTTATAGCAACAGAGCTAGGCGTTCGATATGTTAAACTGGAGAATGGCATTTTGGAGACTATTCCTGTTAAAACACTGGATTATTTTCATGCGCAAGTAAGTGAATTATATTTTCATAAGCAATTAAAAAGACTATTTATCGGTTCATTTGAAAGAGGAGTTTTTGTGTATGACATGAATACACAGGAGATTATGCGACCGGAAGCTGATCTTAGTGACGTAAATATAGCTCGCATCAGCCCGTTGAATGAAACGGAGTTACTGATTGCAACAGAAGGAATGGGAGTATATAAGGTTAATGCAAATACTTGTGAACTGGAACATTACATTATTGCTAATTATCAAAGTTATAATGAAATGAATGGGAATAATATCAATGATGTATTTGTGGATGAAGAAAAACGGATATGGCTTGCTAACTATCCCACAGGGATTACGGTGATTGATAATCGCTATGAGAATTATCATTGGATGAAACACGCTATGGGCAATGTCCAATCATTAATCAATGATCAGGTACAAGCAGTCATTGAAGACCATGAAGGTGACTTGTGGTTTGGAACTAGTAATGGTATTAGTCTTTATAATTCAAAAACAGGTCAGTGGCATTCATTCCTAAGTTCTTTTAATCAGCAACTAAAAGACAAGAATCATATTTTTATTACTCTATGTGAAGTGTCTCCCGGCATTATATGGGCAGGAGGATATACTTCCGGTATTTATAAAATAAATAAAAATACTCTATCAGTTGAATACTTCTCTCCTTACCTGCTTTCTCACGTCAATATGCGTCCGGATAAATATATTCGTGATATAGTTAAAGATTCAAGAGGGTATATCTGGTCGGGAGGATATTATAATCTAAAATGTTTTGATCTGGAGACTAACACTACACGTCTATATTCAGGATTGAATTCCATTACGTCCATTGTTGAAAAAGACAAAGATAATATGTGGATTGGGACTGCTATCGGATTGTATTTATTAAATCGAAATACTGGTGAATATCAGTATATTGAAATGGAGGTAGGGATTACTTATATCAATACGCTTTATCAGGCAGATAATGGGTTGTTATATATCGGGACAAATGGTATGGGAGTATTTATCTATCATCCTCAAGATAAAACTTTCGAGCATTACTTTTCTGATAACTCTGCATTAGTTTCAAACAGAATATTTACAATATTGCCGGAAGTAGATGGACGTATAATGATGAGTACGGAGAATGGAATAACCTGTTTTCATACTAAAGAAAAGATATTTCGTAATTGGACCAAAGGAGAAGGATTGCTACCTTCATATTTTAATGCAGCAGCAGGAACGGTGCGTAAAAATAAAAACTTTGTATTCGGTAGTACGGATGGAGCAATTGAACTTCCGGTGAATGTGAAATTTCCGGATTATAAGTTCTCCAGATTGATATTCAGCGACTTCCATCTTTCTTATCAACCTGTTTATCCGGGTGTCAAGGGTTCCCCTTTACAGAAGAGTATTGATGAGACAGATGTATTAGAGCTGGCATATGATGAGAATACGTTTTCATTTGAAGTTTCTACAATCAATTATGATTCTCCCGGAAGTGCACTATACTCATGGAAATTAGAAGGGTTTTATGAAAAATGGACTCAACCGGGAGCAAATAATTTGATTCGTTTCACCAATTTGCCTCCGGGTAAATATACCCTTCATGTGCGTGCAGTATCCAGAGAAGAACATGACATTGTTTTTCAGGAACGTACTATGAAAGTTATCATCACACAGCCTTTTTGGTCGAGTTGGTGGGCTATCCTGTGTTATATCCTGTTGGTAATCGGAGGATCTTATTTCGTTCTGCGGGTGATAAATCTAAGAAAGCAAAAGAATATATCTGATGAAAAAACGCAGTTCTTCATTAATACGGCGCATGATATACGTACTCCATTAACTTTGATAAAAGCACCTTTGGAGGAATTGTTGGAAGAAGAGTCGCTTACCGACAATGGAATCACTCGTACGAACATTGCATTGAGGAATGTAGAAGTACTTTTACGACTGGTCAGCAATCTGATTAATTTTGAACGAACGGATGTATATTCCTCTAAAATGAGTGTTTCCGAGTATGAGTTGAATACCTATATGAATGAGATATATGATACATTTTCTTCTTATGCAGCCATCAGGCGCATTGAATATACATACGAGAGTACTTTCAGCTATATGAATGTATCGTTTGATAAGGAGAAGATGGATTCTATTTTGAAGAATATAATATCAAACTCGCTAAAATATACTCCGGAAAATGGCAAGGTCAGCATTTCCGTATCTGATACGAATGATTCATGGAAAGTGATAATCAAGGATACAGGTATAGGTATTCCTGCCAGTGAACAAAGTAAGTTGTTCAAGCTTCATTTCCGTGCCAGCAATGCTATTAACTCTAAAGTGACGGGTAGTGGTATCGGATTAATGCTGGTAGGAAAACTGGTCAGCCTTCATGGAGGTAAAATTAGTGTAGATAGTGTTGAACATCAAGGTACGACAATCAAAATTGTTTTTCCGAAAAAGAATAAGACTTCTCAAAATATCAGTGACGAAGCACCTTCTAAATTTGAGGCGTTGGCTCCTGTACTGCCCGCTCCGAATGTACCAGCAAAGACAACCGCTACGATAGATAATCCAAATTTACGACGGATTCTTGTTGTAGAAGACAATGATGAGCTACGCTCCTATCTGGTCAGTTCATTATCTTCTATATATAATGTACAAGCTTGCGCTAACGGAAAGGAAGCGTTGATTATTATCAAAGAATATTGGCCGGAACTGGTTCTTTCTGATATCATGATGCCGGAGATGCGGGGAGATGAATTGTGTGTTGCTATCAAAAGTGATATTGAGATTTCACATATTCCTGTGTTGTTGCTCACTGCTTTGGGAGAAGAAAACAATATTCTGGATGGACTGTCGATTGGTGCGGACGAATATCTCATCAAACCTTTCAGTGTGAAAATATTACGGGCGAATATCGCTAATCTGTTGGCAAACCGGGAACTGTTGCGCATGAGATATGCCAATCTGGATATAGAAGCGAAATCAATGGTTCCATCTGCAAACGGTACTAACAGCCTCGATTGGAAGTTTATATCAAGTGTAAAGAAAATCGTGGATGAGAATATAAACAACCCTGAATTTTCCGTTAATGTGCTCTGTGAATCAAGTGGCATGAGCCGTACCAGTTTCTATTGTAAATTGAAAGCATTGACGGGACAGTCTCCGACAGAGTTTATTCGGGTGATGCGTTTGAAACGTGCTACCGAGTTATTGAAAGAGGGTGAATATGCCATTAATGAAATTTCAGACATGGTTGGATTCTCTGAAACTAAATATTTCCGGGAAGTATTCAAAAAATACTATAAGATGAGTCCGAGCAGGTATGCTAAAGGAGGAGGTAATCCCACTGCTGCTGATATGGAAGATGACGACGAAGATTGATAAATAGAAAAATAGATGAATAAGTCCTATTATTATAATATGTTCTCCCCTGCTATAAATATCTTTAGCAGAGGAGAACTTTCTTTTTCAAGACTTATTGTTCTGATTTTGGAAAAGTGGGATATTTAAAAGTTCAAATTAATACCACCCATAAACGTAGCTTTCGGCATGGGATAACCTGCATTTATTTCATAGCGTTGCGCCAACAGGTTTTCTCCTTTCACAAAGAGATTAGCGAAACGACAGAGACGATAATTTCCCCGAAGGTTCCATAAGACAAAACTATCTTGTTGCTCGTTGTTTAGTATTACAGAGGTATAAAGCCCCTTTACATATTGTATACCTGTTGATACACTCCAACGTCCGGAAGTATAATCTACTCCTGCGTACAATTTATGCTCGGGAGCGGCAAGAACAGGATTTTCCATGTGAAGCCAGCTATAATTGGCATTGACATTCCAATGTGAATTCATGCGATAACCAATGTTGGTTTCCAACCCCCAGTTTTCTATTTCACCGGAATTGATATTCAATGGAGGAACCAAACCGTTCGACATAATCACATTATCCCCATTGATATAATAAAGGTTGACTCCGTAGGATAACGCGCCCTCCAACAGACGTTGTGAGTATGAAAGTTCGTAACTTATCAGTTTCTCCGGTTTTAGTTCCGGGTTGGCAGGAGGAAACATATACATTTCACGAATCGTCGGATTGCGGTAGCCTTTGCTAACCATTGCTTTAAGTTCTCCATGCTTCGGCAAATGAAAGGCCAACCCACCTTGTGGAATCCATTCAGTACCTACATGCGAATGATGGTCTACACGAATACCTGCATCCAATGAGAACCAGCTATTGATATCCTGACGGAAATCAACGTATCCGGCAAACTCATCCATTTGCTTGTCTACTCCCGGAGTATGTTCACCTGTAGCTACAACCTTGTTCCACGATTCACCTCCGAAGTGCTGATAATCCAGTCCTACGGTCAAACGGTTGCCGGTAAAGAGAGTGGCACTTTGATACCATGACACACCCAGCATCTTATCTTTGGAGTTGAAATGTGACTTTTGCGGTTCTTTTCCTATCTGATAACCATCATTGATTTTATGCCGTCCCCAGTTATAGAAAAAGCTCAAAGCACCCGAAGTCTTCTCGTAATGATTCTCTAAAGCAAATGATGTCATTCCGCGAGTGATACGGGAATCGTTGTCGATCAATGGTACTTGAATAGTTCCCGGATTGGAAGCATTAAAATGAGTTACGTTTACATCTCCCCACACCTTCCAGAAAGAGTTGATGTCATAGCCTAACTTTGCATATCCACCGTATTGCTCGAATTTCATATCAGGGCGATGTCCGTCCGTACGATTATAAGAGCCGGTTACGACACTACTGAAACGTCCCTTTTTGACACGGTTTGAAAATTCAGTCTGTAATGTGTTGTATGAACCATAGCCCACTTGCATATTCGTATTTACTCCATCTTCCTGTTGCTTGCGGGTGACAATATTAATCACTCCACCCATTGCATTCGAACCATAAAGCACGGATGCGGGGCCTCGTAACACTTCTACTTTTTCTGCCATCATCGATTGATAAGCATCCGCTATCGGATGTCCCATCAACCCCATGTACTGCGGATGCCCGTCAATCAATACCAATAATCCCGCTGTCGGACTACCACCGATACCGCGCAGGCTCATACCTCCCGCAGCTCCGCCGGATACACCATATCCCATGACGCCACGACTGGTAGTGAATAATCCCGGCACCTGCTCCGTCAATAACGGTAACAGAGAAGGTTCATATCTTTTCTCAATCTGTTGCCTACTGACTACGGAAATAGTCATCGGAAGATGACGTACATCTGTCTCATTACGTGTCCCGGTGACTACAACTTCATCGATCATATAATTTCTTCCGGCCTGTGTACTGTCTCTTTTAGTTTGTGCCATTCCCGAGAGGGAAAGCAAAATACCGAACAGGAATAAACAAGCTGTATTTCTTCTCATACTTTATTTCGTGTTTCAGTTATCTCTTTCTTACTTTCTACTTCTAATTTTTTCCAGGAAATCGCGGATCAGCGGTAATATTTCTTCTGCTGATTCCACTTCGCTACACATGGTTTCTACTGGACATCCTCCTGTACGGTCGCGGTTCCAGATAAAAGCAACTTCCTGCGCAAAATCGACTTTCACATCTGATTTCCGGAATAGCTCCAAAGCCTTGGTACTGATAATATCCGTATATAATTCTTCTATACCACCCAGAATCATCAGGGCGGCAGCTCCCTTGCCAACCACTTTGTCGGCAACCAAAGCTCCTTTAAGAAACTCCGGTTCCTGTGTTAGCAAATCATAGAGATCGGCTACGCCACGTTGAGTGAAAGTGCGGATTTTTCCTCCGTTGGCAATGGTACAGGAATATCCTCCTGTATGTAATAGATTGATTAATTCTTCCATCGTTTCTTTTATAAAGTACCTTGTTTCAATTGTTCTACAAACTGGTCTATCCGGTGCAGTTCTTTCAGAATATCAATGTTTTGCGGGCAATGAGCCACACACTGATTACAACCGATGCAATGGCTTGCCTGACGAAGTTTGGGCACGCTACGGTCATATCCGACAAGAAAAGCGCGTCGGGCTTTCGCATAATTTTCATCCTGTCCGCTTCTGGCGACATTACCTTCATTGACACAACGGTTGTAATGCAACAATACGGCAGGTATATCCAGCCCATACGGACATGGCATACAGTATTTGCAGTCGTTACAAGGGATAGTAGGATATTTCAGCATTAATTGTGCCGTTTCTTCGAGGAATTCTTTTTCTTCATCTGTCAATGGTTCCAAAGGAGAATAAGTGCGGAGATTATCCTGCAGATGCTCCATGTAAGTCATACCACTTAATACAGTCAGAATATCCGGGAATGAACCGGCAAAACGGAAAGCCCAGGAAGCGACACTGCTTTCCGGACGACGTTGTTTGAGCCGTGCCACCAGATTATCGTTCAACTTGGATAGACGTCCTCCCAAAAGTGGTTCCATAATGATGGCAGGAATCCCCCGTTTGGCCAGTTCGCCATAGAGGTATTCCGCATCCGTATTTCGAGTATTGGTCTCTTTAGCATGTTTCCAGTCTACATAATTGAGTTGTATCTGTACAAAATCCCATTTAAATTCATCGTGTCGTGAGAGCAGATAATCATATACTTCAATATCGCCATGGTAAGAAAATCCGAGATTCCGGATACGTCCGGCTTCACGTTCTTTAACCAGAAAATCAAGTATTCCGTTATCCAGGTATCGTCCTTTAAGGGCTTCCATTCCTCCCATGCCGATGCCGTGGAGCAACATATAATCAATGTAGTCGACTTGTAGCTCCGCAAACGATTTGTGGTACATCTTGAGCGAGGCTTCGCGAGACCACGTATCAGGAGAGAAATTAGACAATTTGGTAGCGATGTAATATTTATCACGGGGATGACGACTCAATGCAATACCTGTTGCCTTTTCGGAAAATCCTTGTACATACGCCGGAGATGTATCGAAATAGTTTACTCCGTGAGCGATTGCATAATCTATCAATCCATTGACGGCATCCTGGTCGATAACTTCACCATTACCATCGGGAGCAGATTTGAGCGGCCAACGCATACAACCATATCCCAAAAGTGAAACACGGTCACCGGTGGTTGGAGATGTGCGGTAAGTCATTTTATCGGTGGGCACCTCTCCTTCTCCTGTTGCGCTACTTGAAGAAGTAGTCCCCTTTGAAGAGCATCCGTATAGCAACCCGGTCGATGTGGCTGCGCTGATACCTACAATCTTAATGAAATCTCTTCTATTTATATCTTTCTTATTTTTTTCTTCCATAATCTTATACTGATTTAGATCAAATAATTCTGTGCATCTGGTGTCCGCTCACATAAATGGCGCTGAAAGGACGGGACGGACAAAGGTTTTCACACGCTCCGCAACCAATGCATTTTTCTACATTCACTACCGGAATTTTTAGAGAATCCGCTTTGTCAGGATCGGAAGCCACCATTTGTATGGCACCTGTCGGGCAATGGCGGGCACAGTTGCCACACTCCATTCCATCCGTCAAAGGCACACAGTTCTCTTTAATCCATACGGCATGTCCGATCTGAATAGCCGATTTCTCGGCAAGACTGGTCAGATGAATAGCACCTGCCGGACAAACCTCCGAACATTTGGTACATTCAGGGCGACAATATCCGCGTTCATACGACATTTCCGGTTGCATCAATGTCATCAGATTGTCTGAAGGACGCAACACTTGGTTGGGGCAAACAGATACACATAATTGGCAGGCCGTACAATGTTGAGTGAAATTACGTGCGCTTAATGCGCCGGGAGGATAAATCGGATTTTCTCTGTTCGGGATCTTCTTATCCTCAATAGTGGCTAACCCGCCGTCCACTTTCTTTTCCTGTGCTTTCAGGACAGAAGTTGTCGCAAAGATTGCTGATGCCGAAAGGAAGCTACGGCGGGCATTATCAATCTGTTCGGTAGTGACAGCCTTTGCTTTCATATCTTCACTTGTAGCAGTTTCGTTTTTAGGTTTCCGTCGAGTGTATTTAATGGCTCCATGCTTACACTTTCCAATGCAATCCATACAAGCCACACAACGACTATAATCAATTTCATGAGCTTTTGAATTGATACACGATGCTTTGCAATTACGGGCACATAAACCGCAACTATTACATTTGGAAGTATCAATCACCGGTTTGAATATCGCATATTTGGATATAAATCCCAATACAGTACCCACCGGACAGATGGTATTGCAATACGTTCGTCCATTACGCCACGCCAGAATGAAAAGGACAATGAGAGTGACAACGGCAATAATCAGTGTTGAAAGGCTCTTCATCCATACATCTACCTCATAAAAAGCATAACTATCCATTCGTTCGGCAAAGTACGCCAACAGGTTGTTTCCCCATTGCCATACCGGCGCGAAAAGGCTGGAAGCTATCCGTCCATAAGCACTATACGGAGCCAGTAAGATAGCCAAAGAATTCAGCCCTGCAACCATCATGATAATGAACATTCCTAAAACGCCATACCGCAACCATTTCATTGCCGATGAATAGCGGAACCGGTTTTTCTTTTGTTTACCGGATATCCACGAAACGATGTCCTGAAACACTCCCAACGGACAGATAACGGAGCAATAGATACGCCCGAACAGGAATGTAAGCACAATTAAAAACAATACGACACCTATATTCAAGGCTAATAAAGCCGGCAGAAATTGAATTTTCGCCAACCATCCGAACCATGTGTGCAATATACCCGTAAAGTCGAGAAAAAGCAGGGTAATAAGCGTAAAGCACACAATGGCGGCTGAAAGTCTGATAGTACGTAGCATAAACTTTTTTAATTTTCAATTTATAGTAGTTATCTCTAAATGTCCAAAACAGTCAGGATTGAACCATCTGTATTTCAACGTTGCAAATTTAATCAGTGAAATTTGTTTTTCAACTATACAGATTACAGAATGTTTTACCAATTTTACTGATAAATAGAAAAGAAACGTTTAACCGTATTAGGTGAAGAGCTATTTTTCTAATGTCACGACCTCTCCGATCTCCGGAATCAATACATTGAGGTAATCTTTATTCTTCATCTCTTCTGCATTCTTCAAAGGCTCGTCCCAACGATGTTTGGCTAACGCATATTTAGAATGATGTACGGTCAGGACTTTCTTCGCTTTTAAGTCTCTGGCTGTCTGCGCCATATATTGGGGCATGAGGTGAATTAAGCTCCACTCTTTGTCGTATTGCCCGTTTTCGAGGATTGCAAGGTCGATATTGGGGAAGCGGTTGCCTATTTCCGCATAATGTGTATCATACCCTCCGTCTCTATAATTAGGAGATTTCATGACTCTCTCCAGCCGTTCCCCGCGAGGAGTTCTGCCGAAGCTGGGTTGATTGATAAAAACAACGACTGACACAGCCAGCAACGCTATTACAGCTAATATACATCCTACAATCATACGTGTTCTGAATTTCTTGAATATGATACGCATATAATTAATGACTAAATTATTTCACGCAGCAAATATACAGGTATTCAGAGAGCCCGTTAGTATATAGATTACAGATTGTTATACCATAATTACTGAAAGCAGTTGTCTGTTGGGTGTCAGTCTATTGTGTGAACAAACCTTTTCTTATTCAGTGCTTTAGAAATAAATTTTGTAGCTGATGTTCGGAATCAATCCTGACCCGTCTTTTTCTTCTACTACGCTTGTTCTTTCATTGTATTCATAGAAATGCATTCCGGTGCGCATACCTACATTCAGTATCTTTAGAGAGAACTTGTGAGACACTCTTTTCTTATTGATCCGGAAGCTGATAGAGACATCACCATTAATGGAAGGATTGAAACGTTTGGTATATGCCTTGCTTTCGTCAAAAACGATGTCGCGTTCTTCTTGGCTTTTTTCTTCATCCACAGGAGTGTAGCGTCCCCCTCCTTGAAAAAACAGGCGTCCGTTTATACTTAATACATTTTGTTTGAGTCTGCCGACCATCCATTCTTTTCCGGCGAGCAAGTTCACTAAATAACTTTTGTCCAGTCTTGTATTTCGCCAGATACGATCTCCTCCCCTATACTTCGACTTAAATAATGAACCTGTAATCATATAGTAGAAGCCATTTTTCATGTACTGCTCCAATGTTATATCTATTCCATAGTTTTTCGCTGTTCCAGTGCTTGTCAGGATTCGGTCTAAATAGAATTCTTCGTAATTAATAATCGAAAAGGAAGAATTCTGTTCCACCGGTATGTGGAACAGGTATTGATAATAGGGTTCTATTTTCAGATGCAGGTTTTGATTAATATTCCAGTCATAAGTAAATCCGAAATGATGTGCCTTAGAAAAATCCAGGTATCGGTTTGATTCCTTTTTACCATTGATTACCTGTTCGACAAAATAATAATCGAGCCTTTCCCTATGGCTGTGCAAACCGTAAGCTACCGCTAAAGAATGTGCAGGATTTATTTCCCATTTGAGTGCGACTCTCGGTTCTATCGACCAGTTCTTGTTTAAAGTAAAGTATTGTCCGGTAACTCCCAAACTGGTTGTCAGGTTATTGCTCAAGTTGATTACGGAACTGCTATACGCCGAAAGAACTGTACTTTCTCCACTACCTTTCGAAAGCTGCTCCATGGGTTGGTTTAATCCAAAATAAGGACTGACCTTATAATCAAGATCATATTTAAGTTCCGTAATGGTAATCCCCGTTCTATTGGTGTGCCTCGAACTGAATTTCTTGTTCAGATAAGAATTGAACACAAAATTCCATCTGCTGTTTTGAATATCTCCCACTTGGACAATGGTTCCATCGTCAGTCTGTAAATTGACTAGTGAATGATCTTTCGAATAGGTTGCAGATAGAGACGAACGGATATAGGTATTTTCATTAATTACATATTTATGAGTTAGCCCGCCTGCCAGTTTATCCAGTTTGTTAGATCCCGACGACCGGTCTCCCATTGTTTCCCATTCGGAACGATCCAAAACCTCTGCCTTGTTCCTGTCGATCAATCCTAATCCCCAGATCGAAAAGGTTCCGGCTTTACGTGTGGGGAAATTCAGTTTAAAGGCTAAATCCTGATATTTCAGGTTGATGTCATTGCCCGACGCCAGCGAGGTAGTGGAAAAACGGTAATTAATCAGGTAGGAACTTCCCCGCTTTTTATTGATAGGGCCTTCCGAAGCCAAATCTATCCCCATGAGTCCGACCTGAAAAGCGTGTTCGTACTTCTGATTATTGCCATTTCGCAGATGCATATCGAAAACTCCTGATAGGGCATTGCTGTATTCCGCAGGGAAAGCTCCGTTGTAGAAGTCGGAGTTGCCGATGACTTGCGTACTTAAGCCAGACAGGAATCCTCCGCCCAAACCTGATAAATCGGCAAAATGGGTAGGATTAGGTATTTCAATTCCCTCCAGTCTCCATTGGGTAAATTGTGGAGCGTTTCCCCGGATGGCAACCGCATTGGTACCGACATCTCCCGCTACTCCTGCAAATGCAGAACTCAACCGTGCAGGATCGTCAAAGCCATTGGCAAATCGTGACGCTTCTTCGATACTAATCATACGTCCTCCTGTGATGGCCATCGGGTTGACAGTCCGGTCTTTTTTTATTTCCGGTTTGACAAGCACTTCTGCCAAATCCTGTACATTTTCATCCATCGGAATCTCTACAAATACTTCTTTGGAAGAAGTGACAGATACTTCGGTGATGATACTTGAACGATACCCCATAAAAGTTGCCTGAATATTATAACGCCCTACCGGGACATTATTAATCCGGAAATTTCCCCGTTCGTCAGTCGAACCTCCCCGCGAGGGATCTTCTGTTATACAGACGGAGGCATATTCTATCGGCGTATTGGTTTTGGAATCAACAACAATTCCTCTTATGGTTTGAGTCAGTTTTTGTGTATAATTGTTGGCGGGCTTTTGCTTGTTATCCTGCAAAGAGATAATAATATGATATCCTTTTATCTTATATGCATATCCCGTTCCTTTCAATAGTTGGATCATGGCTTTGTCGACAGTTACATTTTTGAGAGATAAAGAGTGCTTCTTTTCGATATCCAGCTTCGATTGTTCATAAGCGATGCTATATCCGGTTTGTGTCTCTATTTGTGCAAAAGCCTCTTTTAATGAGATCTTTTTATTTTGTATGGTAATCTTTTTTTCTTTATTCTGTGCAACAGTTGTAAGAGAGAGAAAAGTAAAAAATAAAAAAATGGCGAGCTTACCTGCTCTTTTCTTCGTATTTATTCGATTCATTATTCTATATTTGTATGTTGATACTTCATTTTACGTCACTGGTTGAATGAGGGTAGACATTTCAGAACTGGGAAGAGGGTCTCAAGCTACTTCCCGGTTCTTTTTATTCATAGGCTGTTTCTTTTTTATGGTTGGGTTACTACTATTTTCTTTTCATACTGCTGATAATCAAAGCCGATTATATCTTTCAATATATTCAGTATTTCATCCAGACTTTCATCTTTCAGAAACTTGACTGTATATCGTTTCGATGTGGGGATAGTTGCTGTATTATCAATCGTGGTGTTGTAGTGCCTTTCCAGGGTTCGGAATATTTCTCCGGCACTGGCATTGGTAAAGACCAGTTTCCCCACCATCCAGCAGTTGGTATCATTGGTATCTATCATTGATATATGGATGTCTGATGATTTTTTGTCGTATGTAAGCTGTTCGTTAGGCTTTAGTATATGGGGAGGTTGGGACTGAACGCTCACTTCCACCTTACCGCTAGTCAATGTAGTAGTTATTTTCTCATCATTAGGATAGGCTTTCACGTTGAATCTGGTTCCGAGCACTTTCACCGAAAGTTGGGATGTTTCTACAATAAAAGGACTTGCGGTATCTTTTTTGACAGAGAAATAAGCTTCGCCGTCAAGCATGACCAAGCGTTTATCTTTGGCAAAAGTTTCCGGGTATAAAATGGTACTTCCCGCGTTCAACCATACTTCCGAACTGTCTGGTAAGATCAGGCGTTTCTGTTCTCCGTAGGCAACGGATACTTCTATCATTTCGTTTTGGGGAGAAAGATAGTAGAACATTCCTCCTGCAAATAAAAACAAAGGAATAATAACGGCGGCAATACGGGCAAATTTCTGATAAGAAGCTATGTTGGTGAGATGCTCCTTATTATATCCCGTTCTTAAATTTACCCGTTCCAATGAAGCATAAGTATTTGAATCGGCTTCTACGTCCAATTCATTCCAAAAATCCAGTGAAGCCTTAGCTTTCGCCTGCTGATTTTTATCTTTGATGATCCACTTCTGCACTTTTTCTTCCGTTTCGGATGGAAAACGGGCGGAGAGGAACATTTTGATGATTTTACTGATATTACTTTTCTTCATTTTTGCTGCACTTTACTATATATACAGTTTGGTGGCAAAAAGCTCAATAAGAAAATAGAAGTTTTTTTGAAAAAAACAGGATGAAGACGAAAATGATCCTATAACAATGATACCAAAAAACATGAAATCACCTTCCGTATTTCTTTCAAAGCAAGGCTTAACTGGCTTTCAACATTTCTTTTGGTAGTATTCAGGCGTTCGGCAATCTCGGCATTGGATAGTCCTTCGTTACGGCTCAATGTATAAATCATTCTCCGTTGTTCGGGCATTCCTCCGACAAGTTTGTCAATCAGCATTTCCAGTTCCTTGGCAATAAGGTCTTCTTCGGAAGTAGAGCTATATTCTGTATCTTGGTTGTTGTTCAGATAGGCATCACACACATATTTATGTTTCAGGAAGTTGATGGCTGCATTTCTGGCAATGGTGTGCAAATAAGAATTGAATGATTTGGATGTATCAATGGAATGACGATTGATCCAAAGATTGACAAATAAATCCTCTGTCAGCTCTTCTGCATCGGGCTCCGATTTTATATATCCGTCAATGAATGTTTTGGTTTTGTTGTAGTATGCTATAAAAATAGTCTCAAAGGCCTTGTGATTCCCATCCTGAAAGGCCTCCAGCGTTTTTATATCAATGTTATTACTCATACTATTTCCCAACTTTCATTTCATTAGGACAAAAGAAACAATAATTTATCTTATATGAATGCTCTTTTTTGAAATATTAATGATATTAGGAGGATTTATTTTATTTTAATGGCCGGTAAAGAATACCAAATACATTCAGCAGATAGCCTAACAAACAGACTAAAGGGGCAATACGTATGCGTGTTTCGCTAAATATATCGGGATGATAGGCGGCAAGGGTACTCCCCTCGCCGCTCATCAATATATATCCTGCGATAATCAATATCGAACTGCTTATTAAAATGATGTAATTCTTTTTGCTTAATACAGTTTTCTGTTCTTTCTCTTTTACTATTTTCGTTTTCATCTTTCTTGAGTTTAGTTTTGATAATTCATTAGTTGAGCGAGTCGCATGTATTTCTCTTCAAACTGCTGATTACTCTGTTTATACCTCTCTTTATCCATATCTTTCAGTAATTCATTACACTGATTCCACTGCCAGAACTTATACAGGCAATCCCGTTGAACCATTTCTATCCGGCTATCTCCCAGCGAGAAAGCCCAGTCGATATAATCTCTCGATTCTGCTATCAGATCATTCAATAAAGTGATCGCTTTCCCGGTTTCTCCTATGGAGGCATAAGCTGTGGCTATCTCATACGAACCACTCTCGTATACTTGAGGTACATTATACGCCGGAATAGCTTGTTCGGCATACGCTAATACTTTTTGGGCGCGGGCATTGTCTCCTTGTTTCACCAGTTCTTTAGCCAGTTGGGCAAAGAGTCTTCGGTGGGAGTAGCAGATACGCATAGTCGTTTCGTCCAGATAAAGTCCGGGAGTATCTAATCCTCCATATTTATATCTGTTCATCACATTCTCGTAGAATTTCTCCGTATCTATTGCATATCCATTGTCCCCTTCCGCGTCTCCCCATTTTTTATAATTAAATGGGGTAAACCGGAATGCCAATCCTTCCTGGACAAAGTAATCATTAAACTTCAATTTAGTGGCATTTCCCACCGAGATAGCCATGTATAACGGACGTTCCCAGTTGCAGTTAGCCAATATTTCGAGTATGAGCAAATCTACTTTAGTCAGCAGACGCATATCTTTCAGAGAAATAGATAGTTTATCCGGTATCGCATTTTTCAATTCTTCTCCTTTTAAATGACGAATGGCTTTAGGCAACATCATTCCCGAACGAAGCACTGCATCCTTATCGATGTGAATATTTATCGTATCGGTAGGTATCACATGAAATTCCTGCTTCTCTGCAAATACCCAATGTTTCAAGATATTCTTTATCTCATACGGATCATCTCCAAAACTGTCACGGGCTTCTTCGGGATGCTTTTGATACAATTCTTCTATTTGTTTTTTCAACTCCGGACGAACGGCTACATATTCGTTCTTTCCCTCTTGATATTGATTTTGTTCCCAGCTGATCGGTAGTCCGGGAGCATTGTATAGAGGACATTGTTGCTGATAAATATACCAGTCGGTTTGCGCATAACTTAAGTTGCAGATGCGTGCATCTCTGCGCACCTCTTCCGTGTCCTGATTATACCATAAAGGGAACGTATCATTGTCTCCGTTACAGAATATGATCGGATTTCCTGTATCGGGAAGCGTCATTAGATAATTAGCCCCAAAGTCACGGCAGGTATATCGGTTGCTCCGGTCATGATCGTCCCGAGTCTGGCTTGCCATTTGTACGGGGATGAGCAGGCAAAGCAGCATGAGTAAGCTGACCGGGAGGACTTTAAAGTGCTTCCGACGAAGCATGTCACAGCATCCGGCAGCTCCCATCCCGATCCAGATAGCGAAGGCATAGAACGAACCTGCATACGCATAATCCCGTTCGCGAGGTTGTCCGGGAGTCTGATTCAGATAGAGCACAATCGCCAATCCGGTCATAAAGAAAAGGAAAAACAAGACACTGAACTGTTGCTTGCCTTTCTTTCCACGTGCCCATTGCCAATAGATACCAAGTAGTCCTAATAATAACGGCAAGCCATAGAAAACATTGTGGCCTTTATTCTGCTGCAAAGATTCTGGTAAAAGCTTCTGATCTCCCAAGCGCAGATTGTCAAGCCAGGAAATTCCTGTAATCCAGTTGCCGTGTTCCGGTTCACCGCTTCCTTGAATATCATTCTGCCGTCCGACAAAATTCCATAGGAAATAACGTACATACATGTAGTTGAGCTGGTATGTAATGAAATAAGTCAGGTTCTCTTTTTGTGTGGGTACATCATTCGTGCTTCCCGACCATCCTTTATAAGAAGCAGCGAAACGATCATTCCACATTCGCGGAAACAACATATTTTGAGTGTAGCACACATTTTCTTTATAGCCGATGATTTTATACTTGCCTTCTTCTTTATCTTGTCGATATATGGCACTACCTTTTTCTGTTTTCACTTTGTAATAGTCTCCTTCGGGCACATACTCCGGTTCGGAAGCGTATGTTCTTCCATAAAGTAAAGGGGCACTTTCATACTGTTCGCGATTCAGGTAGCTTTTGAGCGTGAAAATATGATCCGGTGTATTTTCATTAAGCGGTGTATTGGCATTGGCACGAATCAATATGACCGCATAAGTGGTATATCCTATGGTGAGCATGAGCAGGCACCATAAACCGGTATGTACTATGCGTTTTTTGAATCGGTAGATGGCTCCTATCAACAAAAACAGGACTAAAGTCAGAAAAATGATTAATCCTGTTTGGAAAGGAAATCCCAATACATTGACGAAGAATAGCTCGAACCATCCTCCCATATCAGCCATTCCGGGTATATAAACAAAGAGAATCAATACAATAAGAAGACCGGACAGAGCAATCGTTCCGATCACTCCCTTGAGTGATACAGCTTGGTATTTCCGGTAATAGAACACCAATACAATAGCAGGAATACAGAGCAGATTGAGCAGATGTACTCCGATGGAAAGTCCTATGATATAGGCTATCAGGATAATCCAGCGGTCGCCGGATATTGAATCTGCTTCGTCCTGCCAGCGAAGAATCATCCAAAAAACCAAAGCTGTGAGGAAGGAAGAGAAGGCATATACTTCACCCTCTACCGCACTGAACCAGAATGTATCACTGAAGGTGTAAGCCAAAGCTCCTACAAACCCTGCTCCTAAAATGATAATTACGTCGGTCGTTGATAGCTTCCGTGCATCATCCGTAAGTATGCTTCGCACCAATCGGGTAATACTCCAAAAAAGAAATAAAATGCACCCTGCACTTAATAGTGCATTTAAAAAGTTGACCATGTGCGACACCTGCGAAGCATCGGACGCAAACTGGGTGAATAGATTCCCGACAAGCATATAGAAAGGTGCTCCCGGTGGATGACCTACTTGTAGCTTTTCGGCACACGAAATAAATTCGGGACAATCCCAAAAACTTGCGGTAGGTTCAATAGTCATTCCATACACAAAAGCTGCTATCAGAAAGACAATCCAACCTCCTAAATCGTTTCCTCTTTTAAATAATAAGTAACTCATTGTTCTGTCATTTTTTTGTTTGCAAAGTTACAGAACATGCATATATGATAAGTGTTTTTAGCCGGACAGATACGGACAAAATGATTTCGTAATTTATTGATATTCAGACTTGATAGAAGCCTAAATACAGACAAAAGCAGACAGCATATATATAGGGGAAAATTATTTATTCTGTAATTTCATTGTTTCTTCAATTTTAGCTTATTTCTGTACGGGTTTTCACCACAGAATTCTAAGACCTATGCAAATAATAGGCCTATAAAAAACAGTTAAAGAAGTTAAACGGGCTATTTCAGTCCGTTTACTTTTTGTAAGTCATTAACTCCACAAAGGGTGTTCCCCTTTTGACCACCGCAAACATTCTTCCTACTAGTTTAAACTTGACTGCATTTAGCACTACTCCATAAGCTTTCCCTTCCTTCCTTTTCCTTTCATAATACTCTTTCATTTCCTTATCCCATACAATCGCTGAATTAGCAGCTTGTGAAAGATCCGCTTTCAATAGTTTTGCTCCCGTGGGATAAACCCTTGTTTTACCTTTAATACTTGTTCCCGAAGAATGCTCAAAAGGAGCAATACCTAAATAACATGCATATTGACGTGCCGTTTCAAATGCCTGAAAATTATTAGTATGTATGATTGTATTCATCGCATTGATCGTCCCAATGCCTTTAATACTGTTTAAGAGCTCATAATTTCGGAGAATAGATGGGTCTGAATTGATAATTTGCAGCATTTCTTCTTCAACACTTGCAATTTCTTCATCCAGTATCTTTACCATATGGGCAGCGCGCCCAATGGTAGAAGTCATTTCACAATCTTTTCTATCAGTGAGAAAACCTTTGTATTCAGCTTGTTGCTTTACAAAACGTTTTCTCTCTGCAGCAAAGTCACGCAAACGGATAATTGAACTCCCTGACAGCTTAGAGTAAGATAGTTCATCCCGATGAAGATAAGCAAAATAGGCTATTCTTTCGGCATCTACACGGTCATTTTTCCCACGTACCAAACCTAAGGAACGTTTTAAATGAAGAGGATTGAAAGAACAGTAATCGATGGATGCTGCTTCTAGAAAAAGGCATAAGTCAAAACTGTAAATACCCGTATTTTCCATACTAATGACCAGCCTTTTCTTTGCCATGTTTTTCTTTTTCAACCAACAAAGAAGAGACTTGTAGCCCTCTTCTTTGTTTAAGAAGCGTTCATAATTTGTTTCGTCCGCATGTTTCTTTGTAGGAACGTAAATAACAACATCCAAAGTTTTTTTTGAGATGTCAATGCCAATAAACCATTTCTTTTCCATATTTTTGCACTATTAAAGGGTTAACCATAGGTTGAACAAACTATATCCTTTAATAGGCCAACGACCTAAAATTCTAATTGGATCTGTTCAACTGATAAGGAAAGAAGGACTAATTCCGTGGATAGGGCTTCTGCCTAGAGGACACAATGGGTCACCTACTTTCCTTGGTTAACTTGTTTTAACCACAAAGGTAATATTTCAACCTTTATTTTTCACAGTGCAAATCTAAAGGAGGACACAGAGGGCACAGAGGTGAATTTTATTCATTACTTACAGTTTTGAGCATAATTGTGATGCGTAATCCCCTACTATAAAGTTGAAAAACGTAAAAACATCTGCCACCTGCAACGAAAAGCGTGTAATGTGCTAGTTGATAAATAGTTGGAACGTTGCAGATACCTGCGGCAGATAGGTTGCAGATACTTTATCTGCAACGCAGTATAAACTTTACATAAGCTAATTCTCTAGGAGTGCAAAAGTTTATTTGAATACATAACTTCCTGTTTCCAGGCGGGGAATTGTAGTTTCCTGCATTAGAAACTACAGTTTCCACGGTAGGAAACGAGAGTTCCCAAGGCAGGAAACTACAGTTTCTACGTAAGGATACTGTCGTTTCTCCATAGGGACTATAAATTATCCATAGAGCCATCCCAATTATCCCATAGCTTTGCGTAAAGGAATCAAGGCTTTTTCTTTGATTATATAACGTGTTGCAGATAAAGTATCTGCAACCTATCTGCCACAGGTATCTGCAACGCTCCAACTATTTGTCAACTAGTATATTACACGCTTTTCGTTGCAGGTGGCAGATGTTTTATGTTTTTTCAACTTTATAGTAGACAAAACTTTCATTCATTTCTGCACTGAAATAAATTTCTCCGTTAAAGTGGTGAAGCCCCCAATGACTTAACAATATCTTCCAATGATTCTTTCGAGTTTGCCAGCATCAGTTTCTCCGTTTTTATTCTGGAAATTCTTCGTGTCAGCGTTTCGGTAGTAAGTTTCATTAAATCAGCAAAATAAGCCGGTTGAACTCCTTCCCGTAGAAAAGCACATACCCTTAAATCTTCTTCCGTGAGTTTTGGACTTATCTCTTTCAATTTAGAAACAAGTCCATAGACATTCTCTTGAAGTCGCAGCAACTCTGTCCAGTCTTTCTCGGAGAAAGAAGGGATTTTAGAAGACAAAACATTCCGTTCCTTAAACTGCCGTACTTTTGAGACAACCGGAGAACTTTCATAGATATGTAGTTGAAGAGACTGATACTTCTCTTCGAGATGATTACATTGCAACATCAGCTTATCCGACTCGACATCTTTCTTCAGTATTTCCTCTTTGAAAAGATCCAGTTGGGAAAGTGCGTGCCGGTTTTTCTGCCAGAGTAGTCCAAGCAACAAAGACATCACACCAAACATACCTAAAGCAGAAGACAGAATGACCGAAGAATCACTTTTGTTATCGTTTAACATCAACTGACTGGCGTATGCCTTTCTTTCCATTTCCAGTGCTTCATCAAAGTTACCGTATTTCTGATAATAAAGACTACATCGTTTGCATATTTTTGCCAGATGATCGTATTCCTCTGTTTCTTTGGCAAGTTTGATTGCCTCCTTAAAGTGGATCTCTGCATCCTCTTTCTGTTCCAAATCACTTTCTACACAGGCAAGATAATAATATGCTTTTGATTTTTGATATTCATCGCCATTCTTCTCATAATAAGATGCCGCCTGCCTAATCTGCTTATCAGAGGAATGAGGAATGTTTTTATCCTCGTTGAGCTGGGTACACAATAAATTATACTCTGCCAGTTGAGCCTCATTCATTTGGCTTGACTGAATAGTCTCAAGAATAATGGATGCTGTATCAGGGTCCTGCTCCATCAGTTGCGCAGCCTTGTCCAGCCCTTGCTTCACGCTCGTCCCTTCCGGATGACAGGCAGCTAGTGAAAGGAGCATCATATACAATAAAATTCGAAGATTATTCATAACTCTATTTTTGTCTTTGCAAAGGATTGATTGGATTTGCAAATATAAAAAATAATCGGCATTTATGCTTCTATAAGTTACACAAAATATAGTGACGCTATCCTGTTCTTATAGTGACACTATCCTTGCTAAATGGCGTCACTATCCTGACAGGATAGCGTCACTATGTTTTTTTGACAAATATCAAGCCGTTGCGGGCTATTAATTAAGAAGATAAGCCGTATCTTTGTAGCAAACAAGAAAATTATATATCATGATTAAAAACATTGTATTTGATTTTGGAGGAGTGATTGTAGATATTGATCGTGACAAAGCGGTTCAGGCATTTATCAAACTGGGACTGGCAGATGCTGATACCCGGCTGGATAAATATCACCAGACCGGCATCTTTCAAGAATTGGAAGAAGGAAAGCTAAGCGCGGATGAGTTTCGGAAACAACTGGGGGATTTATGTGGCCGTCCATTGACGATGGAGGAAACCAAACAGGCATGGCTGGGCTTTTTCAATGAAGTGAATCTAAATAAACTCGATTATATATTGGAATTGAGAAAGTCTTATCATGTGTATATTCTAAGTAATACCAATCCTTTTGTTATGTCGTGGGCATGCAGCCCCGATTTCTCATCGAAGAAAAAGCCGTTGAATGATTATTGTGACAAACTATATTTGTCTTATCAGGTCGGTCACACGAAACCTGCACCCGAAATTTTCGAATTTATGGTGAATGATTGTAATATCATTCCTTCCGAAACTTTATTTGTTGATGACGGCGCTTCAAATATCCATATAGGCAAGGAACTCGGATTTGAAACGTTCCAGCCGAAGAATGGTGAAGATTGGCGGGAAGAAATGACTGCTATCTTGGAGAAATGATAATTGAGCAGTTAGTACCATACCGCAAATAAGAAATATGCAACCACAAGTCATACTTATCACCGGAGCATCTTCCGGATTCGGCAAGATTACCGCTCAAATGTTATCGGAACGAGGGCACATCGTTTATGGAACAAGCCGGAAACCTTCCGAAGACATGAATCAAGTAAAGATGCTTGTTGTCGATGTTACCAATTTCCTTTCCGTTTGTCAGGCCGTAGAGCGGATTCTATCGGAGCAGGGACGGATTGACGTATTGATTAATAATGCCGGAATAGGTATCGGCGGCGCATTGGAACTTGCCACTGAAGAAGAAGTGAATATACAAATGAATACAAACTTCTTCGGTGTAGTGAATATGTGTAAAGCAGTTTTGCCATCTATGAGAAAGGCGCGAAAGGGCAAGATTATCAATATCAGCTCTATCGGTGGTGTAATGGGAATCCCCTATCAGGGATTTTATTCTGCTTCGAAATTTGCAGTGGAGGGATATAGCGAAGCATTGGCTTTAGAGGTTCATCCGTTCCATATAAAGGTTTGTGTAGTAGAACCGGGAGATTTCAACACCGGATTTACTGATAACCGGAATATCTCCGAACAGACAAGACTGGATGCTGATTACGGAGAAAGTTTTCTGAAATCATTGGAGATTATAGAAAAAGAAGAACGTAATGGATGCCATCCGCAGAAGTTGGGTGCTGCCATCTGTAAGATAGTGGAACGTACCAATCCTCCTTTTCGGACGAAAGTAGGTCCATGGATACAGGTGTTGTTTGCGAAGAGCAAAAAATGGTTGCCTGATGCAGTGATGCAGTGTGCCTTACGGATATTCTACGCAATTAAGTAAACGATACAATATATAAAAGAAACTGTTCCCAAAGTTTCTAAAAGAAAAATCGTCCTTACTACAACCTATCGTAGTAAGGACCATTTTATAAGATCAAGGCTTTTTTGAACGGCCTCTTTTTTTGATTTGAATATCTTCTATGTTTCCGGATTAACCTTTCGGAACCAATTCCAAAAACATGGTAGTAGTCAGCAACACGGCCAGTCCGACGCAAACGCTTATCAACAGCCAATTGATATATTTTGCTTTCGGCTTGGTGTCGGCATGCAGATTATTCAGGAAATACTCCCTAAAGAAAAGATACAGGCCGGGGATCGTAGCACTTGCCAATAAGAAATCTTCCGGAATCTGAAAGAAATAAGTTTTGGATAATCCGATCAGCGACCAGTGGCAAAGGAACAATACCAAAAACATATTGACCTTTTGCGCAAACAGCAATAACAATCCGATGGTAAACACCACTACCGAACAAGGCATGACCGGAGAAGTCATTTCCGGGAATGAAAGTCCGCGTGCCAATGAAACCAAAGGATATATAAAAGGCATTGCCAACAGGACATAAGACAGTAGATCATATTTGTGGGTACGTTCGAAGGTAGTATATCCCGTAATCGCATCCCATATCCAAATGATAGCCATCACACCCCAAAACATAGCCATCACCCCATTATAGCTACGCTCTTCACAGTAGATATAATAGTAGACTAGAGAAATCCACGTATACAGACCTATCATATAGAACTTCATCGCCATTTTCACCCACGGACGTGGTCGACCGATAAGCAATCCGGTCAATGCAATACCAATCAGAATGATAACTATCTGTAACAGCCAGGTAGCTGAATTATAATATGCAATTGTTCTCCAAAAAATCTCCATAAACGTTCGTTTTAGTGTCTTGTTAATGAAAAGGCTCTATGTGGGAACAGGAACATCGGGAACGTAGCTCCTACCGCCAACATGAAAATCACTGTGCTTGCTATCAGAGTATTAGAGAAGAACATCGACATAAACTTGTCCAGCTTATCCGGATCATTCACATTTTGCAGACACATGATAAGTGAAAATACCATGTTGTATGCAAACTTTCCCGGAATCATGGGAAGTAACGCCGGAATGTACAATACCGTCATCGGGCAATATACTTTTTTCCCTAACCACAAACTACCGAAGCCGATGACTAATCCGGCAAACAACGAACCTGTGGCAATATCCACGCCTAAATAGGTCATCAAACAAAAACGACAGGCGTGTCCCAGTGCTGCCAGTATGGCAATCATTTTGAATGCACGCAAAGGAGGATCGGAAATCGCACCAAATCCTATACCTGCTATTGCTGCAAAAAATCCATCCGTAAGAATGTCAAGTGCTATCATATCAAATTAAACTGTTTTTTACCATTAATAATGTGAAGGAAAGTCCGATAGCGATGCTGACAATCAACAAAGAAGCCTCTGTCAGACGGGCAAATCCTGTTAATACATATCCCTCTACTACATCAATCACGCCATTAATCAAAGGCACCCCAGGCACAAGATAAAGCACGCTGGTTGCCATGGCAATCTCCGAAGTTGTGTCGAAAATTAGCGCGGTGGAAGCACACAGGGAAGCAACAAAAGCCGAGACTATAAATACAACATAATGATTGATCTTTTTCGCCTGCATTTGTTGTTTCAGGTAGAATCCTGTAATGGTAGCCGAGAACACAATTCCCATCGAAATTAAATCACCGCCGAACAATTTGCAGAAAGACGCATTGGCAAATCCTACCAGTAGTAAAACGAAAAGTGGATGTATCCGCGGAGCAGAAATAATCTTCTTGTATTTGTCTTTCAATTCTTCCAATGACAAATGATTGTCTACTGCTTCCCAGCTCAATGCGCTTAACTCTGAATTATGTTCAAAACTGATCGGGTGTGCAGGAATGTCTATAACCTCGTTACAAGCCTCGTTTGTTTCTTTGTCTATAATAGTCAGAATGATGTTTCTATGAAATACGCTTAATTTGACATCTAGTCCGAAAGCCTCTCCAATACGCTTTGTGTTACGTACTACCCGCGAGGTGTGTACTCCGGCTCCCATTAAATGGGCTGAATATTCTGCAATAAATTTACCTATGGATAATAAAGATTCGCCTGTCTTCATGAATATGATATTTTTAAATCGGGCGCAAAAGTACAAAAAAAATAGATACCTTTGCCGCGATTAAAAATAAAAAATGCATGAATAACCAATTTACGCATCCAAAAGAGAGAATACGCTTTGCCATATTGACTTTTTTCTTCGCTCAAGGACTTTGTATGGCAAGTTGGGCTAGTCGAATCCCTGATTTCAAAGACGTTTTTGCCGCAAATTATGCTTTCTACTGGGGACTGATTTTATTTATGATCCCTGTCGGAAAATTTGTCGCGATCCCCTTGGCTGGTTATCTTGTTTCGAAGTTAGGAAGCCGGAGCATGGTACAGGTCAGTATCTTGGGATACGCTTCATCCCTGCTTTGCATTGGGCTGGCCCATGAGGTCTATCTTTTAGGCTTTCTGCTCTTTTGCTTCGGGGTGTGCTGGAATTTGTGCGATATATCATTCAATACACAAGGCATTGAGGTGGAACGTATCTATGGTAAAACCATTATGGCCACTTTTCATGGAGGATGGAGTCTGGGGGCATGTGCAGGAGCACTTATCGGCTTCGTAATGATTTTGGCAGGAGTCTCCCCCATCTGGCATTATACACTGATATTTATCATCATCCTTATAATTGCACTTTCCGGGCGGAAATATTTGCAGGAGAGCGCATCGCAGGAAACGGAAGTTTCTGATACAAAGACGCAGGAAAGAAATGCAGCCAAAGCTCCCAATGGTTTTCGCCTGTTATTTCAAAAACCGGAAATGTTGCTTTTGCAGTTAGGACTTGTCGGACTGTTCGCACTGATTGTAGAAAGTGCGATGTTCGACTGGAGTGCCGTTTATTTCGAATCAGTGGTTCATGTACCTAAATCATTGCAAATCGGTTTTCTTGTATTTATGATTATGATGGCAACGGGCCGTTTTCTGACTAACTATGCTTATCAGCTTTGGGGAAAGAAGAAAGTCCTGCAACTGGCGGGCAGCTTTATCTGTATCGGCTTTTTTATTTCTGCCCTGTTAGGAGGAGTTTTCGAATCTATGGCCATGAAAGTAATTATCAATTCTTTGGGTTTCATGCTGGTCGGCTTGGGTATTTCCTGTATTGTGCCTACTTTGTACAGCTTCGTGGGAGCCAAATCAAAAACACCGGTCAGTATTGCACTTACCATTCTGTCAAGTATCAGTTTTATAGGTTCGTTGATTGCTCCCCTGCTTATCGGTGCCATCTCGCAGGCGTTCGATATCCGTATCGCTTATATGCTTATCGGCATATTGGGCGGATGCATCGTATTAATTGTCAGTTTCAGTAGTGCTTTCAATATTCAGGAATCTAGCGATAAACCTGAATAGAACAAATAAAAAACGCAGCCTTTCACAGTGTTTAAAATTAAACTTCCTGTGAAAGACTGCGTCAATCTTTTAATGCCTTAACTAACCTAACTACTTTATCTTAACTATACTAACCTATCTACAAAATACCCGAAAAATCTTTTATACTACTAATAATCCTATCTTTCAATTCGTTATTTTCAACTATTGAGAAGCCACAGTCTACATTTGCCGGAGCCAATAATACAGCTTTAGCTTCTTCTGCATCTGCCATCTCTTCCGGGTGCTCTCTGAAATAAGTTTCCCATTGGGAAGCTGATTGTGAAGTTACACCCAGCACATAGTTGATAAAATCATCATCCGTCAAAAAATCCATTACCTTTGAGCACATATCGCATCCTTTTTAAGCGTTTACATAAGTAGGACGGCGTTATCCTGTCTATGTACTCAACCCATTTACCTTTTTACTAAAATTAACTCGCCAGACTACGCAACTTTGTCAATCCGCGATGCATCAGGTTGCGTACAGACTGATAATTCATATTCATAATCTCGCAGATATCCTCGTATTTCTTTTCTTCTATATAATATAATGTAAGCGCTTCACGTTGGCGGGGAGATAATTGGTCTAAGAGACGTCTTACCAATGAGAATTCATTCTTGCGTTGCTCTTCTTCCATATAATCATCTTCTACATCTGTAGGAGTGGATATGCTAACTTCTTCTACTGCCGTATCAGACATATACATACGTCTGCGAAGTTCATCACACAACTTATTCTTTAAGGAGATGAATAAATAAGATCTCAAATTATCGATTGTTCCTAATTCATCTTTCTTTGTATAGAGTTTCACGAAGATGTCATGAATACAATCTTTCAGTAACTCTTTATCAATGGTCAACTTCAATCCGTAATTAAAAAGGACGTTGATGTGCAAGTTATACAGCTGTGAAAAAGCTGCCATATTTCCCGCTTGAAAAGAAGCGAGCAAAGTGTCGGTTGAATGATTAGTCTGTTCCATCATAGCATTAATTCGATTGATTTGATGTTGCAAAGCTAAGCAGTATCGACTGCAACCTTGGGTAAAATCTGGTTTGTGGATTGAAAAAACAAGTATCATGTTTTATAACACTCTTTTACTAGAAATTACCAATAAAAAGCAAAAATCCCGCTGAATGGTCTTCAACGGGATTCTCTGCTTTATAACTTATGGAACCAATAAATACCTTCTTTCTTATCTGGCACCTTTAGTTTGTATAAACCATTTATTTTCAGTGATTTATTCATCATTTCGATCTTTCCGGAAGCAGGATGAATGTACTTTAATACATACTTTCCGGACGATAATTGAACTGGAATTTCTGTTCCGGACTTGGAATAAATGATACTTCCAATATCAGATTTTACCATTTTCTTGTACTCATCCGTATTTGTTTCTTCCACTTCCATTGCTGCTGCATCCTTCAGAAACGCTTTATCTGTACACGGAATTACAGGACATGAACCTCCTGCCATAAATACAGCCCATCCCATAGCCGGATAATTCTGTGCGTAGAATGTCACTGCCTTTTGAGGAAATTTCTGACGATACTCATTGACAGCTTTATATGCTTCTGTGAAAGTCACCTTTCCTACTTTCATCTTACGCATGTGCTGACGTGGCGCCATATTCTTTCCACCTTCCGGCGCAAAGATTCCATCCGTCTTATAATGCCAGTATCGAATATCAATAATATCTACTACGGCAGCGCGTTTGGGATCTGCAAGGATTGCATCCTGTACGTCTTTCGTTGTACTCAATGCCACTTTTGCTTTCTTTCCGGTTTCAGTTTCCCATTCGGCTATCACGTCCAACCAAAATTGTACGAAATGCAACGGACCTGTAAATTCGGCACTTGTCAACTGAATAACATTCGAATTGTCCGCGAAGTTATTCAGGCACTGACGGATATATTGTCTGTGCAATTCACGACGAACAGGATGACTGATGTCATAGAACATATCCGCCACAAAGATTCGTTTGTCTCCGGCAAATGGAGCAGGTTCAGGAAATCCGGTCTGATTGATGTTATTGCTGCTTCTCCATGGAGAATCTACCCAATGCGCACCGGCTTCCAATATATTGTGCTGGAAATAGTTTTCATGGAACAACAGCAGTCCGTCCTTATTTCCTTTTTCTGCAAATTCTTTTAAGCGGCTCCAGTACCATGCATTAGGGCGTTTCAAATCATATTTGCTCAATCCTTCCCATGCTGTTCCCTGACCGCTACGACCGAATGGCTGTTCATAGAAAGGTCCCCATACATCACCATCCCGACGGCGAACCCGTTCGTGGTCATCCCGGCGACGGTCATACCAAAGACCGTAATTTTGATCGAAAACAAGAATGTTTTTCTGTTTCATGAAGTCAACTACAGAATCAATGCGGTCGGTTAATCCCAATCCCTCACGTCCCGGCACAAAGCGGGTGATGGCCGGACTTGCCTTTTTCAGATAATTGGTTTTGAGCTTTCCGTTCCACCAAGGGGTGGTATGACTGCCTCCCACCAATAGAGCACCGTTCATCTGAATACGTCCATTGGTTACAGTTACTTCCGGTTGGGTTAATAATTTAGCAGCAGTAGAAGAAGAAGAAGATTTTGCAAGTGCAGCGCTCTTTTTCTCTTTAATGTCATCAATTGATTTTACTCCGGTTGATGCCACCGAAGGAGCAAACTTATTATCACCTATCCAATGTTCCAACGTCAACCGTGGTTTATATGCTTCTTTAGCGAGTTCCATAGCTACTTCCACTGTAGGACTACTGGTTGCACTTGTATTTCTGGGCAGAATACGTGCACGTTCCGCACATTCTTTGTTCAACCGTTCTCCCAATTGAGCATAAAAAATACTGCGAGGTTGTACATGATTGTTGGATTGTGCCCATTCACCGTCACCGGAGAATTGTGCCCAACAACCGTATGCACGGTTCATCGCATCTTTTGCCGGGGCATAACATTCGATTTCCGCTGCGGTACATTGCCAAAACAAGCTGTTTGCCGTATTCCAACCGGCTCCGTTTTTATCTTGTCCCAAATTCTTGAAAGTCAGGTTATGACCGTCGATATTTACTACGTCAAACAACAGTCCGCACGCCCAGGCATCAATAGAACCACTGAATCCCAAAGATTCGTACGAATCACATTGTACAAAAGCATTGGGACCGGCTGCGCAATATCCGGCAGCAAAGTCATGAATACCCTGTTCCGAATAGCAGCGTTGAAATAAGGTTTGTTGTCCCAACGTATGGAAAGTGCAACGACGCATCCCTCCGATTTCTGAAACGGGTTCTTTCGAGATACAGTCTTCAACGGTAATTTTGGAACCTGTGCGCTGAACAATCACAGCGCTTCCTGCAAAATGCTTGAAGTTAACCAGTCTCACCCAACAGTTTTCCGCATCTTCAATGGAGATACCTGTCCAGCAATGATCCTCGTCTTTAGGATAACGCTTGTCGTAATCAGAAATCAGTGTCATATTTTCTACGCCACAATCGTGAATACGTCCGTTCCATTGATAAGTCAACAGGGAAGAAGTTCCATAGTTAGCATCCAAAGCTACGGTTAGCGGAGTATCCAGTGTTATCTGGTTGCCGTTTACTTCGCAGACTGTTCTGTCCCAAGTCAGATCCATGTCACCTTCTTTCCATCCCAAAGCGCTGATACCTCCTCCAAAGATATCACAACCCAAAGAGGCAATCCATTCTTTGCCGGAAGGACGGGTAACCATGACACGATCTCCTTTTTTCAGAGAAACACCCGAAGCGACTTCCAATGTTCTCGCGTTTACCGGAACATAGTGGGAAAGCACCTTCAATGTGTCTTGCACATTCAGGTCGTCCACTCCTTCCATATAGATAAGCGCACCTCTGTCTACGCCCTTTTTCAGCAGTATTGTTTTTTCTTTATCCGTTCCCCGCAATACAATTCCGGATGCGGAGATACGAATACTGCCGGACAGGGAAAACTCTCCCTGATCGAGTAATACGGCTCCCCGAAAACCGGAAGCGTCGGGAGTCAGCGAAGCTACATAATCAATGGCACGTTGAATGCGCGCAGTATTATCTCCGGCTTTCCAAGGTACAAATACCACATTGCGGACAGAAGGAATATTCTGTTCGGAGGATTTATATCCGCATGTAGAGAAATCGAGAATCCGGTTTCCCCGATCATCATTCAGGTAAGTGATCTGGTCATTCTTAACCTGTAAAGCAAAGGTTTGCGCATAACTTTGCACAAACCCAATGCTCAATAATCCTAAAAGGATCGTTCTTACTTGTATATTCATTACAATAAACTTTAATCTCTTTTCATCCGGTTACAACAGACTTTTCCGTTTAGACAATGTATCGTAATTGTTCTTCAAGTCTGTCCAGTCCACTTTCTTTCTGGTGTCTATACCATTGATGTATTTTTCAATATTGGTATATCCGTCACCGTTGCAGTCCATGTTGGCGTCGGTCGGGTCATTCGGATTCAATCCGTTGGCAATTTCCCAAATATCCGGCATACCGTCGCCGTCCGAGTCTACTACCGCTTCACCTTTATATTCGGGCAGTCCGCCTACCTGACGAATATCTGTGATGATACCTTGCTTGTAAGAATCAGCCGGTAACCGTCTCTTCACGTAAGGAGAGACAAACTCCGGTGCATCTTTCGCATAAATGGCCTTTCCTGTTTGTACGGTTTTAATGACACGTGCATCTACTGCGTCACGTTTCGGAAAATTAGCTCCTACATTATCTAATACAAAGGTATAAGCTTTTTTGGTATCCATTACAGTTACCGGTGGCATTTTGAAAGCCTCGTCCGATTTAATTAGCGGCAAAAACTTTGCGGCGTCCACCTCTTCTTTAAGTTGTACGCCTCCGTCCCAGTTATCTTTTGTAACTTTAGCATTGCCATGGATAATATTTCCGTTTACGTATGCTTTTCCGAATGAAAGCGGTCTGTTCTTGTCACGTCCTGCTTCCGGTTTGAGAATACGATAAGAAATCGGTTTACCTATCGGAGTGATCGGACCGGGTTTGAAATAGTTGTTTATCATATTGTAGAAACTGTTGTGATCGCCTCCGTCTACGGAACGGTTCCACCAGTTGAAAACAACATTATTGACGAAGTTAAAGTCGCCGTCCATACCTACCGAACTGTTCCGGCTGATGTTGGAAGCAAAGAGATTACGGCAGAACATACTGTTATGCCCACCGATGGTTGCACCGAAAGCATGATTGTAGGTATCCAATGCTTCAGAGAAAATAGAATTCTGGATGGTAATGTTTACTGTCGGAAGTTTCAGCCCGTGTCCGTCTGCCCCTCTGTTGTATACATGACGGTAGATAGACATATTTTCATCCAATCCCCAACTGGCGGAGCAATGGTCTACCATAATATTTCCAACCGCATTCCCTCCTACTGCATCATCACGGAAAGCTACGTCCTGCGCACCGCGGCGGAAGCGCATGTGACGAATCACGACATCGTGTGTATCGATCAGGAAAGATTGTCCGGTGACGCAGATACCATCTCCGGGAGCCGTTTGTCCGGCAATCGTTACATAAGGGGCACGTACACTAATCGGGCTTTTCAAACGAATCACTCCCGCTACATTGAATACAATAATACGTGCACCTCCCGTTTCACAGGCTTCGCGCAATGTTCCGGGGCCGGAATCTTCCAGCGAAGTGACCACGATCACTTTACCTCCACGACCACCGGGAGTATACATACCTCCGCCTTCCGCGCCGGGGAAAGCCGGGATATTACTTTTTATCAAATCTTCGGGTTTGGAGGCCCAAGGCTTATAGGGACGACCTTTCTTTGCTTCTTCTAACACTGTCGGCAAAGCTTTTTCCCATGCCGCATCCGATTTCCGTTCAAACTCCGCTTCTTGTTTTGCTCCTCTTGCTTTTACCGAGTCCGGAATTACAGGATACTGGGCTGCCACAGGTAGTACACAGGCAACCAGCATCCACGCTGATAATACTTTCTTAATGTTGTTCATTCTTTCGAATCTTAATTAGGTTTCTAAAAGGACGATTAAGAAAGCATTTTGTAATCGGTTATCTCTCTCCTTTCCGCCATTCATTCATATATTCGCGAGGGGACTGATTATATTTTTTCCGGAAACACTTACTATAATATCCCGAATCCTTGAATCCGACAGCAAAAGCAATTTCGGAAACACTTAAATCCGTATTTTTAATCAGCTCGATAGATTTATTCAAACGAATCTCTTTTACCAGATCGACGGGTGCCAGGCCGGTAAGACTCTTCAGTTTCTTGAAGAATGCCGAACGGCTCAATCCGATACCGGATGCTATGGTGTCAATGTTAAAGTCACTGTCATCCATATTTTCTTCAATGACCTGATGTATCTTTTCGAGGAACTGTACGTCTTTCTTTACCAAAAATTGTTCGTAGCTGTCTTCTTCGGTCGTCGTCTGGTTTTCCATTTGCTGACGGATTCGTTCACGGAACAGTTTCCGTTCGGCAAGCAACTGGTCGATACGTGCCAACAGATATTCCTTACTGAAAGGTTTGGTGATGTAGGCGTTCGCCCCTAAAGTGATCGCTTTGGTCTTGGCGCCTTCATCATTCTTCGCAGTCAGGATAATGACAGGGATATGACTGATTTGGAAATCTTTGCGGATGGATTGCAACATTTCAAGCCCATCCATTTCGGGCATCATCTGATCGGTCACCACAATATCCGGATGATATAGGTGTACTTTCTTCAAACCTTCCACTCCGTTATTGGCAATATGGATATTGAACTTGTCCTCCAGCTGAAGCTTTATCAACTGGCAAAGGTCTTTGTTATCTTCCACCAACAGAAGGGTCGGTAATGAAGCGTCGATTTCCGGTTCTTCTTCCGTACCGTCTTCGGATATGGCATTTGCAACAGGATCTTGTTCTACCGAAACAGGGGCTGTCTCCGTATCTCCCACATAGAAGTCTACTTCTGACGGGCGGTAATGCTCCTTATCCATCAGGAGTTCTACAATAAACACCGCTCCTTGTCCTTCGGGACTTTCGGCACGAATCTGTCCGTGATGCAGATTGACGATCTCTTTTGAAAGTGCCAATCCGATACCAGTGCCTTGATAATAGGAGTTTTTCGCGTTCTCTCCTTGCGAGAAGCGTTCGAAAATCTCGGTCAGTTTATTTTGTGGAATACCTACTCCGTTATCTTCCACCCGTACATAACAACGTTTACCGTCGTCCGTCAATCCGGTAGTTATATAAATACTTCCTCCGGAATGAGTGAATTTGAATGCGTTGGATATGATGTTGCGGATAACAATGCTCATTTTCTCCTTGTCCGCCCATACCATAATCGGTTCATCCGGCAACTGGAAAGTAAAACTGATCTCGTTTTCTTCGGAAAGTACCCGGAATTCTTTCTGGAAAGAAGCTATCATCTCATTAAAATCAATTAATGACACATGCAAACGCATCTTGCCGTTCTGAATCTTCCGGAAATCAAGGATCTGATTCACTAATTGCAGCATCTGATTGGTGTTCTTCTCCATCAGATCCACATATTGCAATCCTTTCGGAGAGAGCTTTTCGCGTTCTCTTAGTTCCTGTATCGGACCTTTTATCAATGTCAAAGGAGTGCGCAATTCATGGGAGATATTGGTAAAGAACTTGATTTTCATCTCCGATACCTTCTGCTCGATATAAATATCATTCTTCATTTTAAGCATGAAGAAAGCCAGGCGCAGGCTGAAATAGAGAGCTGCCAAACCTAGAATTACATATATAAGGGTTGCCCACCAGCTCAACCACCACGGTGGAAGGATAGTAATAGCCAATGTACAGTTGGAAACCAGCTCCGGATTGGCTTCATCTACGGTTTCTACACGGAATGTATAGTCTCCGGGAGGTACGTTGGTATAAGAAGCGATACGATTCTTTCCGTTATAATGCCATTCTTTTTCATATCCTTCAAGTATATATCGGTAAGATACCCGGTTCTGATTATAGAAATTCAATGCGGCAAATTCAATCGTGAACATGGATTGATTGTAGTTCAGTTCGATTGCTTTGGCGTATGTGATGGATTCTTTCAGAATCGGACACTCGCGGAAACTACGCAGATCGCGGTTGGAAACTTTAAAGTCAACAATACGTGTATCGTAGTTCGTATGCAATGTTTCCAGTTTGTCGGGAGAGAATGTCAGGATTCCCTGCCGGGTACCAATCCACAAATCTCCATTCAAGGTACGGAGGGCACTACCCTCTTCCAATTCCACGTTTAAGAAACCGTCGTATTTGTCGTAGTTACGAAACTGTTCGGTAGCTTTATTGAAGCAAGACAAGCCAATTTCCGTTGTAAACCACAAGTTACCGTTTTTATCTTCTACGATAGACTTGACTACATCGTTATTCATTCCTTCACGTATGCCGTATGATTTGAAAATCGGCTCACGCTTTTCTTTATCATAGCGGACTAATCTATTCAAACCGCCTCCGAATACACTTACCCAGATTTGCGAATCAGTATCTTTGTAGAGTACATAAATATCATTATCCGCTACGTTTGAATTTTCGCTGACTTGGCGGTACGTTTCAAACTGGATCTGTTCGGGGGCAGTGAAATGTCCGTCGAAAGACATCAGTCCATCCATTGTTCCTACCCAAATACGTCCGTCTTCATCTTCCGTCATGGTACGCACCTCCATATAAAGACCGTATGCAGGATATTGTTTCAAGCCATTGTATTTATGGATAAAGGTAATTGTTCCGTTCTCTTCGGAAATTAGATTCAGACCCCCTCCTAGTAATCCGACCCAAATGCGTCCCTGGCTGTCCTGATAGGTAAAGTACACATCGTTGTTACTGATAGAATTCGGATTCTTGGGGTCATTGATATAACGGGTAAAACGCAACCCGTGCGGTGAATTCATGTCTGGTTCGGCTTTGACAAGCCCGTTTCCTTTGGTGGAAAACCAAAGATTACCGTCTTTGTCTTCCATAATATGATATACGGCTCCCAATAGATAGTTCTTATCCGAGAAGATTTGTTTCACTTGTCCGTTACGATCCAGGCGATACAAGGCTTGCCAGCGGGTTCCTACCCAAATGTCTCCATTTTGCGCCTGGAAGAGAGCACGTATTCCCTGGTTCCAGGAAGTCGATCTCTCGGGCACTACCGGAGATGGAGAAACTTCTGTCAGCAGTTGGAATTGCTTCTTGGGGAAATTAAGCCTGTATACTCCGCTGCTTGTAGATGCCAGCCAAAGGATACCATCTTTATCCAGCAGAAGATGGAAGAAAAGCTGATTGGGAAGATCGTCGGAGAAAGGCTTCAATTGGTTGATACGGGTCATTTCCAGTTTCTCCCTGTCGAATAGAAGAATTTCTCCTCCCGGAGTCATAAAGAACATACCCTGTTCGCCGGCATCCTGCATTTCAAAATTACCAATTGCGTTCTGATTGGGGAATGTAAAGCGGTAATGGCTTCTGTTCAGGGGATCATAATAGGTCAATGCCTGGTTACCCTCCTGAAACCATACCTTATCATATTTATCATAGAATATAATTCCATTGTCCTTTTCGGGGATGGTAAAGGGGAGCTTGGTCAACTGTTTGTAGCCGATATTGTACTCGTATGCTCCTTCGTTGGTGGTAATGTACATCAGACCGGATTCCGTTACCAGCAAATTAGAAACCGGCTGTTTGATTTCCGGTATCTCGTAACGGTTAACCACTCCGTTTTGCGGATCAATGCTATAAATGTGGCCTTTCTTGTCTCCCAACCATAAGAATTTAGAATTATAGGAGGCACAAGTAAACTGATCGGGGTTGGCAGATACCTTTTTCTGTATAAAGTCGGCAGGTTTGTCTTTCAGCGCTTCCCCTTTCCGTAGGGACAGAATCTGATAATCCATACCGATCCAATTGATAAACTCGGCTGTTTCACAGAATATGTTGTGTTTCAGACGCATGTCGTACACGTTCACGTTAGGACGCGAATCATGCAATTGTTTCATCGTTATTTTACCTTCCTTGTCGGTGTACGCACGCAAAAGGCTTTTATCTTTTGTCAGCAACAGTACGTCGCCATCTTCGGTCGTCTGAATCTTGATAATCTGAATGTTCTCGGAATATTCTTTCACATCATCGTAGACGGCATGAAAGCTTTCATGCCGTTTATCGAACAGGTAGAGTTTACGGTCGATAGTCTTAATCCACAGAAAACCATTCTTATCTTCTACGATGCGCTGAATCTTACGCGGCGGAATGTCTGTGGAATAAAACCCGTCATGGTTATCGTAGGAACGGAATTTACTTCCGTCAAAGCTGCATAGTCCATACCAGGTGCCGAACCAGATAAATCCGTCTTGTCCTTTTAATGTACAGTTTACGATATTATTAGGCAAACCACGTTCAGCCGTGTAGTGTTCTACAATCATATTTGGATAGGCAAAAGCATACATGCCTATCATGGATAGTAATAGTATTAGAATATTCCGTTTTCTCATTGATGGCTATAATTGGAATTAAATGTACTCAAAGATAGTCTTTTTTTTTGAATAGTGCTTTAGTAACATATAAAAAACAAGTTGGCAGATCACCCTGCTAATCACTTATCACTAACCTGCTAATCACTTTTATCGTACTATTTTTCAGTTCCAAATTCAGTCTGTTGACGTTCTACTTCATCTAACACCCGTTGGCGTTCTTCCTCTGTCAGTTGCACTTTTCCTTCAGATGGTTCCTTGGCCGGGTTTGCATTGAGAGTGGACGGTGTTGTCCTTTGTATTTCATAAGTCTGTTCCTCATAGCAGAAAGGAAGTTCTGCAGGAACACTTTCCAGTTCAATTTCAGTAGCTGTCGGAGCTTGAGTGCCCTCAAACTGTACGCGGGCTTTCACCTTTATTTTTCCGGCTTTCCGGGTAGAACGAATCAACACCGGAGCGGAGCCGAACTCCACCGCACGGGGATTAGCGCCAATAGTAGCATCTCCGATGATTTCTCCTTCACCTTCTACCGTGAAAACGATATTCTCTTTTGCCAGACGGCGCACATTTCCACTATCATCGGTTACTTCAGCAACTACGACGATAAAGTCGGAGCCGTCAGCTACCAGGTTCACTTTTTGAGTATCTACATAAAGACGTAGTTTGGTGGAACGTCGGGAAGGCATTTTCTTTTGAGTGCATACCACTTTTCCGTTGATGATTCCTTCGGCAACCATGTTCACTTTTTGCCAATTCTTTTGAGTATAGCTATATCCGCGTGCTTCCCAAAAGTCCCAGACATTCTCGAATATAACGGGAGTATTTGGCATGTGCCCTTTGGCATGAACCACCGGTTTCGTCCAGGTTTTCGTTCCATCATAAATAGAAAGACGGACTGAATCACAGTTTGTAAATACAACTACGTCCTTATCGGAGAATTGTGACATTTCATGAGCAATGAATATCATCGGGCCACATTCTGCCAATGAGTGTTGGAGACTAGCCGGCGACTGGCTGCGAAATACTTCATACGCATATTTCTTCTGACGGAAAGCATCATAAATGCCGCCCCAATAAGGGTCCGGATGATAGCCACGCTGATGGTCGAACGGATGCCATTGGGCACCACCGATAAACAAACCGGTCGTGCGATACATCTCGTCATAGCTCTTTGCCAAGGACATAGCCTGTACCAGTAACGGGCGTTCTCCCCAACTGCGGCTGGCACGGTTATTATTGTTGTGAGCATACCAGTCGTCTACATTCTCCCCGAATTCACGGGTAAAGATACATTGCTCCGGCTTGTCTTCTTTTTCATCATCACCCGGCCAGCCATAAACAACGTCATAATGCTCTTTCACTCCGGCCGAATGGACATCGGCAGCAGCTACCGGACGTCCCGGATAGGGATATTCTTCTTTGGTAATCTCAAGAGCTTTCAAGGCAAAATCGAGCGGATAGCGGGTTTCATTCAAGATGGGTTCCCACATCAGTACGGAAGGGTGATTACGGTCACGGCGAATCATTTCGCGGGTATTCTGATGAACCAACTCCCCGAATTTCGGGTCTTTGTTCCAGTATTGCCATCCTGGAGTAGCGACAATCACGAACAGGCCGAGCTCGTCACAGGCATCCATAAAGGCTGGGTCTTGGGGATAGTGGGCTACACGAATAATGGTGCATCCGGCATCACGCAGACGTTTGGCGTCACGCCATTGCTGTGAGTTCGGCAAAGCATTGCCTACGTATGCAAAATCCTGATGGCGATTGGCTCCTACCAGTTGTCCGAAAGGTTTGCCATTCAGCCAGAATCCGTCTTTACCACGGAATTCTGCCAGACGAATACCGACACGGGTAATGCCTCCGTCAATGGATTTATTTCCTTTTTTAATACGTGATTGTACCCTATATAAATAAGGTGTATCCGGTGACCAAAGAGTAGGATTCTTTACTTCCATCTGTTGACGGATGGATTTTTTCTCTCCTGGCTTTAAAGAAAGTTTTCCTGAACTGCGTTTGATTACTTTTCCATCCGCGTCTGTCAAAGTCGTTTCTACAGTGACTGACTCGGAACGGGCGTCGTCATTCTGAACTTCGGTGTTTACATATACCTGCGCACTCTTTTCACTGATCTTATCAAAATGAACGAATACACCTCCACCGCCAACGATTTGTGAATCAATAGCGTCAGTAATAGCTACCGGAGATTTGGCAATCATCCATACATCACGGTAAATGCCACCATGATAAGCAAAGTCTAATGTATATTGACGTTTTCCGGGAGGATAGGATTTGTCATCACTGTTGTCCGTGAAAACAGCGAGCAGACAGGAGTCTCCGGCTTGTACGCCATTGGCGGTCAAGTCTAAAGTAAAAGGCAGATAACCTCCCAGATGTTCCTGGATGCGTTTACCATTCAGATAAAGAATCTGTTTGCCCATAGCTGCTTCAAAATGAAGCACTACCCGTTTCCCTTTTGTTTCGGCGGGGAGGACAAAGTGCTTACGGTACCAAGCCGGTCCTTGATAATTGCGGCATCCACTTCCTTCGGCCGGCATCAACTCTACGGTATGAGGGGTGGAAACGACATTCCAGGAACGGTCATCGAAGTTTACCGCTTCTGCTCCCCGGACATCGCCTCTGAAAAAGCGCCATCCCGGATTGAAATTATAGACTTGTCGCCCGCTACCGGGAAGCTGGATGAATCCGGCAACCGATGTCTCGGGACGGTAAGTTTCTGTAGCCTGCCCTTTTTCTATCAAGGAAAATAGCAACAGAAAAGCTGATAAGATGATAAATGGTCTTTTATTCATAATTCTTTATTTATATATTTCATTCGTTAAATGGGAATTTATCGGTTAAAATGGGAATTTTGCAGTTAAATGAGAATTTATCGGTTAGGCTGAAAGCCTTACAATTATATATTTATTGGGATGCCCTGAAAGGGCTTAATTATATAGCGTAGGGCAACGCCCTACGAAAAAAACACACCAGCCACAAGCCCTGAAAGG
>NZ_JAJKHN010000169.1:0-3789 GCF_020982715.1 Bacteroides sp. 1_1_30 | reverse complement strand
TCATAAGAAAATATAGGCACTGACTGAATTAGCTAAATGAGCGGAGAAAAACTTACCACCAAATTTGACGAAGAACCAATAGTAGTATTACTGCTATGCTAGTATCATACTACTAATAGCACTTGGACTGTGCTAAGTTTCCTGCTTCTGTTTCATAACTAAATTTATTTAAAGTGTTATCTCAATAGGTCTAAATCTGATTTGGGTATCAATGAAGTAAAGCTTGTCATCAATACCATACAGCACATTATTAGGTACTGCATCAAAAACCTCATATTCTGCATTGTGATATTCATCCTCATAGACCATTTCAAAGCCTAATGCTTGCATGTGTTCTGCTATTTCTTCCTCTGTAGCTTCTCTTTTAGCTCTGACATAAGGTTGAACTAACACAGCACAAAACTCATGTTGACTGTTATAAGCAAAGCCAATCATCTGATAAGTGACATTGCTAAAGAATACGTTATGAGCTTCTATCCTAATGAAGAAGTTCTCAAGGTCTTCACCTGCATACTCAAAGTTGTTTAACTTGAATACAATATCTTCATGACCTGTGAATACTTCATTTTCTCCCCCTTTACTAAGGTAAGATAAGGGGAGAGAGTTTATGTTAATCCATAAGTTATGTTGAGTAGCAAATAGTTTTAGCTCTTCAATTTGCCTTCTCTTATAGCCTTCTGCTGGTTCAACATTTCCTGCTGCTTTTTTTTCTCTTCTAATGAGATTGGCTGCTTCTGCCAAGAGGCTATTGACTTGAGAGTGCTCTCTATCCATTGCTTGTGGAATTCATTAATATAGGTTCTTTCCATGCTTTAATCATTTAAAGTGGTTGATGCAAATGTAGTAAATCCATTTGGTTCATCCAATATTATTCTTCACTTTGTGCTAGGTTACCTTCTCTTCTTACATGTGAGAACTGGCTATGATGTAAGTATTAGTAGGATAAGAAGCATCTTATTAATAGATAGAGCAAGAAGGCAGAGCATCCAAGACTAGTATAAGGGTTATGTATAATATCAATAACTAGGCACTTGAAAATGATGATACACTTCTTAACTAGGGTCATCTTCACCTTAACAGGCTTCTCCCAAGAGTATTCAGGTTGCCTATAAGTCATCTCTTTAATTAGATGACTATGGTTGTACCAGATGCATAGGATGGCAATCAGCCAACCTATCAGGTTGAACCAAGGATTAATCCACTGATCTTTCAAGTCTACTTGTCCATAAGGCTCATATTTCATAATTATCTTCTGCTATTTAATATTACAAATATGCTGAATATAGTAGAAAAAGCTGTGACTGAACAGATTCCTAACAGCACTCCATTAATGAAAGATGAGGATATAATCCAACCTGCAATACTGGCTATTATAAGCCATTTGATACTTGTAGGAGTAAGTTGTTTAGTAAATAGAGCTACCAAAGTAAAGAATAAACTTCCTATAGAGCCTGTCAAAAAGAGCCATTGTAAATCAGCAAAGTAGCCAATAAGCCCTAGTATGGGTAAGAGTAAAACTATAATCTGTATCATGTCAATCTCGAATTTTAAGTTCTTTGAAATCAATAATCCACTTGTTCTCCAGTAAGAAGTCAGTACTTAATCATTGTTCCAACTAAGCTGAAAAGTATAAATAGTATTATTGATTGGAATATTAATGTTCATATTATCACTCTTCTTATATTTAATGTTAAAATAACCAGCGTATTGAGTCTGATTTTGCAATGTGTTGACTTTAGCATAACCTTCATTTATTTGTGCCTTTATTTGATACTGTTGCTGTAAATAGGCATTGGTATTATTAGATGCATTTTGTTGTGCTGCATATGCTGCTGCTCCATTATAAGATTGTGTGTGACTTTTGCCATAAACAGTGGAATATGATGAAGCAGTAGCATTCATATATCCATATGTGTTTCCAATGAAACCAGAGGCTGAAGTATATGAACTAGTGTAACCATTTCCTGAGAAGTTAGTAGTTGAACTAGAGTATCCTGCTCCAGAAGCAGCAAGTCCTTGAGCCATTCCATACAGAGCCGCACTCCACGCTTGTTTATTCTTTACCTTTTTCATGTATTGTTCATATGATAAGACCTCTAAATCCTGAACAACTTCTTTGTTTTTGTCATAAGTTTTAGCTGTTATTGATAATGGATTAAATAGTAGACTTCTTCCTGTGAAGTTCTGTATGTCAATGTATGGTGTATAATACTTTCCATAACTGTTATTCAGAGTTAGGTAAAGAGAGATGAGCAATCCTTGATGTTTGAAATAGTAAATACTTTGACCATCTTTCATATATATGCCATACTCTTTTACAGGGGTAGAGGCTATATAGTCATCAATATTGATGAAATCCTTCTTTACTTCTGGATTTAATGTTATACCATAGAAGTTAAATGCATCTTTATTATTTTCATCTTCAACCATATCAAATTCAATAGTTGAATCTGGTAGTTTCTCAAATTCTAGACTAAAGTAATGAATTTGGTCTTTTGAATCAAATATCATGTATCTATTTTCTCCTTCACTATTAATGGGGATATTAATACTATTAAGGAGCTTATATCTTTTATTGGTATTCTTATCCTTTAAATATGAATTTTCACCAATATTCATCCAACCTCCTCCTTCAAAGTAATTGATATATTTAAAATGAATTATTGTACTATATTCTCTATAGTCAATTTGTGTAATCTGCATACTCTGAGGATGTTGTTTGCAATGTACATCTGAATATTGTGCATTCATCTTAATAGTAGCTGATAATATGAACCATATTATCATACTGGTTTTCATAATTGTGTTCATAATCTTTTGGTTTTATAAGTTATTAATATATAATTGATTATTCTAATAGAATGAATTATTGTTTATTGGATATTGTCAATTGAAGCTCTTTGAAGTCTACAATCCATTCATAATCCACCAAAAAATGGATGCCTAAGACCCCATGTATCTGTACTCCAGATTCTTCTTGTACATGCTTCATGCCATCAGATACATCTAATACAGAGAAGATTGAAGTATAATTCTTTCCCTCAAAATCAAATGTAGCTTCTATCTGTGGTGTCTCATGTTGCTGACCTTCAAACCCCATAATAGAACCTTGCTTATCTAATGATTTGAAGTTCTTCTGAAAGTGCTCATATACAAAGCTGAATAATATGTTGTTGGTAGAACCGGTATCAATTAATAGACACAAATCTCTATTTGTTCCTGTGTCATCAGTACAAGTGACAACAATAAGGGGTAGCCCTGTCTTTTGCAGTCCCCAGTATAAAGGAAATTCCATATTATATATATTAAAGTTAGTAATCAATCTATATTCCAATAGGCATCCAAGTCTCCTTCAAAAGCATCAGCTAGTCCACTTTCTACATCTTCTCTACTCCATCCATCATAATAATCTCGGCAATCATCATAACTTGAGTCTTCATCATTTGAGTAATATACATGATGGGGGGTATAATTATATGGTAGCTTGGGTTCTTCACGTTTATAGTAAGATAGCTTCAAACACTCTTTTCCTGTATCTTCTTTTGTATGAGCTAGAAAAAATAATTTACCATTAATATTGGAGACGATAGAAATGCAAATTTCTGATTTTGGAAGGTTGTTCACATCAAAAGCCACATATCCCTTGCCGCAACCTATGCTAAAATAAGCTAAGTTGGTTTCTTTTTCTTTAAAAACTCTCAGTAATTCTATGTTGTATAATTTCTTAAAACTATCTATCGGAAAAGTCTTAATATAGATTAGTCCATCTAGTAATGTATAGTTGTATAG
>NZ_JAJKHN010000168.1:0-3937 GCF_020982715.1 Bacteroides sp. 1_1_30 | reverse complement strand
CGCGAGAAAAGCCGCTCGTATGCCATGCCGCATTACATCAAGGTCTATGAAATGACATTCTCATTCACACTGCACGACGAATCGGCCATGCCGTCATCTTACGGGGAATAGCTCCAGCTGGACGGCTGTCAGACGGGGGACTTTTACCTTGGGAACAGGCTTCAGATTGCAGTCTGTTCCCTCGCGTGATTTCCGCCGGATGATGGACATGATCCGCTCCTCGGATATAAAGAACTCCTGGCGGGACAACACTTTCAAAGCGTCATCAAAGCGCAGGCGCTGCACCTCCGTCCAGTAATAGTAACGGCGGCACAGGGCTTCATCACGGAGTTCTATAAGCGTCTTGTCTCGTCCTTTGGCCATAAAGTTAAGTATATGCTGCAAAATTAGCCATTTAACCGGGGATGTTGATAAAAAAACGCCGCATCGTGCATGGATGCGGCGCTTTTCCGTTTAGAGTGTGAACAAAATCACATGGTCATCAGTTCGGTGTCATCCTCACCCGGAACAAAAGGCTCGATACGGGTGATAACCTTGCTCTGCACCTTCACACGTCCGCTGCCCTTACAGACAGGACAACGGGAGGAGGAAGGGGCACCGCCCTGGTCCGTGTAAAAAACACGGCCCTTGCCCTCACAGTTCTTGCAGGCCATTACATGAGGCGCGATATTCTTCGTCTTTTCCATACTACAAACGGCAGAATGAAGGCTCGATACGGTGCCAGACACCGTTCTCGTCACGTTTATGGAAATAATAATTCACCGCGGTCTTGTACACCACGTTGCTCTCACGGAAGAGATCCATAATCTCCGTGTACTCGCTGTCGAAACGGTCCTCCAACTCGTACAGCTTGCTCACCGACTTGTAGTCCAGGTCACCCTGGCGGTTACGCTCGATCATCGTCATGCCGAGCTGGTACATCGGATCATCGGTACCCAACTCGCGCCCCATGGCATAACGCTTCAGGTAGTCCACCAGGCGCTCGGCGGCAAGATCGGCACGCTCGTCGAAGCTCTTCACCTTGTTGCTTCTCACCTCCAGCTTCATGTCGCCGTCCACGATGGTGAAACTCGCCTGCTCGTCCTTGCGGAGCTGGCCGTATTCACGCATCACCGCACGGAAGGCGGCAGCTTCTTTCTCCACCCAGTCACGGAACGCTTTCACATCATCCACGACCGGGAGCAGCTTGTTCTTCACTTCAAGCATGAACTGCGCGCGAAGCCCCTCATAAGCGTCGCGGCGGTTACGCTTGTTTTCCTTCTCTTCCTGCTGGAGCTGTTTCAGCAGTTCTTTTCTGTCCTGTGCGGACAAGCTCTTTAACTGTTCTTTCAAGTCCATAACTAAAAAAATTGATGGTTATTATTGTTGTTTATTCTCACGTTTGCGGCGGATGGCACGCAGCTTCACCTGCAATGTGTCCAGCGCCTCACAGTCAAGTTCACGGAACTCCTTGCCGGCGATACGGCTGTCCAGGCAGAAAGTGTTCACCTTGTCCCAGTCTGCCGTATCAATGCCCAGCAACTGCATCTGGTGCAATACCGCGGAGCGCTTCTGGCGGAGGATCTTCCGGAGCTGTTCCTGGTAGGTAGGCGGTACCAGCTTCTGCATGGCGGCCACGGCGGCACTGTATTCCTTCAGCGTCATGTCACGCAGGCTCGTGGTACGTCCCCCCGTGTACTGGGAAACGATGCTTTCCTTCAGTGCCTCACGATCCGATGTCGGAAGGCGGTTCAAAAGACTGTAAAACGCCGCATAATTTTCGGGTTTGTTTAACCGTTTACGGGTGTTGATGTCTATCTGCATGGCTTTCTTGGTTTTAAATTATCCCTTTAAAAAGGGTACGTCTCCAAAAAAGAAGTTAAAACGTCACTTAAAACTTTTACAATTATGCCGGAGAACGTACCCTGATTCATTATTTTTGTCTGTCACTTTTAAATTTTACAATTATGAAATTTACAGAAGAAAATGCTGATGCCATCTTGGCCGAAATCAACAAGAAATGCTCACCGTATGAATGTCCCATGTGTAAACAAAGAACAAACTTTGTCTTCGGTAAAGGTGAATCTCAAATTTTATCGTTCCAACGGGAAGGGGTGCAATTAAGGGCTGATAACGGCATCAATTTTATCCCGGTCATCGTTGGATTTTGCCAAAACTGTGGCTATATAGCACAATTCAATCTGAATGTCATTTTTCCAGAGAAATGACACCTTGCTGATAGGTATCATTTTGGAATTTTCCTTCTGATTCACCAGAGGTTCGGTCATCAACATTCCGTTCCTGGTGAATCACTTCAACCGACACCACACTGTTCCTGGTGGTGTTGATCGCCATAATGTATCTGTTCCCCTTCTGGCCTTTCTCGTAAAGATAGGCCCAGTTCTCCTCAACTTCCACATAACCGTGGCGGTCAACCGGAAGACCGAAACCGTTCACGATCTGGACACGGACCTTCAGGCCCTCGAATTTCTTGAATATGTTGCTCATAATGCTATCGTAACTACAGGTTTATCAAGTTCCCTCAGACGGGCCTCCGGAACATCCTTCAGGATGGCGGCGGCCAGCTGCGAATCCCGCGTCTCGACAATCGCCCAGCCCTCCGTCTTTGTGGAGGCACTGATTAGCATCTGACGACGCGGCTCAAAACATGTCCAGTTCAGAAGGACGCTGCTCAACCTCTCTATCGGAAGGCCGAGCTGGTGCAGGTTATCACTCGTGTTCATTTATAGTCATTCATCAGTTCATATTCAAATTTTCACCGGACGGAATAGTATTAATGTCAGCCTTTCTCGTGTAGGCCTGCATAAGCCCCACGGAAAGCAGCATATAAATATTCTTATTCGCTTTGACAACCCCGGAAATAGAGCCGACAATATGTTCAGTCTTGCCGGTAATGATTGAGCCGGCTATCTGCTCAAGCCCGTCCGGATGCTCCTCACTGGCCGCAACACTCATAAAAGGGCTAAGGCCGTTCTCCTTACAAAAGTTCTCCACATACCGGCAGAGTTCCATTACTGCCTCTTTCTGTTTTTCTGTAATCATTTTAGTAAAATTTTAATGGTTGATAATATGTTATTTTTCAAGAATATAATCGCACTCAAGAACCTTGACACCACCGTAAAATGTCACTTTGGACGTATCAGTAATACCGAAATGTTCTTTATCCGCGAAAATCATATTTTTCACACCGGACTTCATTTGCCGGACAACGTCCTTAGCCCTTTTATCAGTCCAGCCATGAGCGGCAAAACCGGCCTTGAACTGGTAAGTGGTCGTTACGGCACCGTTCTGGATCCTGGTGGAAACAGTAACTGTACCCACACAATTCTCTATTGTTTTCTTCTTTCCCATGATGATTATTTATTTGTTGGTTTCCAATCCACTGTTATAACCGCATCCAGTTCACCGCTGCCTTCACAGACCGGACAAGGTTTCCGCACATCCTCGCGGCTGCCTTCCTCCGTTCCCCAGAACCAGCCGTTACCCTTGCAGTAACCACACTTGTGACCGGTACTGACAAAGTTCTCACGGTTAGTCCCTTTACACATATAGACAGGAGGACAGATCTCCAGCTGTTTCTTTATCCTGCTCATGCCTGGCCCCCTTTCTGTTTCGGCCCCGCCACATTCCAATAGTCATAGGCGCCCTTCTCCCAGATTGTGTATTCACCGGTGGAACCCTGATAACGTCCCTTACTGAAGGCGACGTAGCCCTCCACCCATATCTTCAGGTCTGCATCATACATCACACTCGTGGCCGCATCACCTTTAGGATTCTTGCCGCGGGCATGGCTGATGAAAATAAACAGCTTGTCCGGAAACTCCTCCTTCAGCCGGATATAGTCACGGTACGTCATCTGGGTGTATTGGAAGCTGTCAATGATCACGATGTTGAAACTCTTATGACGCCGGAGCCTGATCTTCAAGGTGGGGATGTC
>NZ_JAJKHN010000167.1:0-4339 GCF_020982715.1 Bacteroides sp. 1_1_30 | reverse complement strand
GAGGTATGCCAGGATCTGTTTTACAGCCTTGAATGGACGTACCCGACCACCTTGCTGGAAGAATGGGACTCGAACGGTTATTTCGATGAGATCGAGGGCTGGTATGACGATTAAAACAGACAGGCTATGGAAAAATATAAAATAGTGTTGACCGGACCGACCGGAAGCAGGACCTCGAACTACATCCTGAGTTTGAGAATGCACATAAAAGCATACTTCTCCCAGCCCTACGGCAAGGAAGAATTCGGTCACGTGCTTCATTGCATCAGCTCGTTCATTGATGATTTTACCTTCAAGGTACGCAATTCCCGATACCGGGGAGACATCCTGAAAAGGACTATCAGTAACGACTGCCTGAAAGTGTTCAACCTGGGTGACGAGATAGTGATACTGACCGTCTCCTTCACCCCACTGGAAACATGAAACCAACAATATGACAGATATGGATAAAATACAGAAAGACAATGCGGAGCCGGGCAAAGCCCCGGACAAAATGAGTGCTGACAAGCTGCATCTGTTCGCCACCCGGTACGCCTTTATCGACGAACGGCTGCACGAGGCCGGGCAAGCCATGCTGAAATTCATGCTGGAGTTCCTGGCACAATATGGCCGCGTATCACTCGGCCTCACGGAAGAGGAGGAACTCGACGACAACAACTTCCCCGTCACGACAACCCTGTACGGGAAGCACGACACGCCCCGTATCAAGCTTACCGATGTCTACCTGACGGATGACGGGGAATATCTCCTTGCTGACGGAATAGATGCGGAGACCGGGGAAAAACGGGACGGATTCTATATCTACAGCGAACAATACGCCGATATCTTCCAGTTCGTCGGCCATGCTTCGGAGATGAACTGACGAATGAGGAACAACCATAAAACGAAATATCAATGGATTGTATCAAAGATTTACAAGCCGCCATCCGCAACATTCTCGTAAACAACGGCCTTACGGAACTCTGTCTGGGAGAGCCTGACGAACTGGACGATCCCACCTATATCATTTGGTATGACAGGCACTGTGAGCCTAACGAAGACCCAGTGTTGAAGGTTTGCCTTGAAGATGAGGGCATTGCCGTTGAGGTCGAAGCCCGCAGTTTCGGGAACACGATAACCGTCTACGATTATGACATAGACCGTATTGAATGGTGGAAAGGCATTCATGCCAATATTCTGGAAGTGCTGGAGCGTGACGGCAAGCGCCGGTGTCCGGCCTGTGGCAGGACGGTCAAGGGGAAGCAGCGGTATTGTGGTGCCGGATGCCGTGATTTCATGACTCCCGGACCGACAGTGGAGCAGGTCGCGGAAAAAGCCAACCGGAATATCCGCAAACTGGCAAGCCTTGCCGCCGGAAAGGACAAGGCGTACCGGAAGCGGCTGATAGAGAAATATACCGTCGGCCCGTCATAGGCCGGCTTTGTTACACTAAAAAATGTATGATATTATGGCAACAAGAACCATTTACCTGACCGTACGGCTCGATATCGACAACCCGAAGGCCGATGAGATAACGGACGAAGAGGTTGACAAAATTATCAGCGAAGTGGACTATGAATTCAAAAATTACGGGGATTATGAAATCGACACGAAAATCTGTGGGAAAAATGACGAAGGTGGTCTTTAGACGCTATCCCGACGGACAGATCATCGCCCTGTTCCCGGAAATACCGTGGAGTGGACGGCGGGGTGAAATAACCTCCTACATGCACGTCGGCCAGCATGGCGCAGCCGACTATGCGGGTGTGATCGCCGTGACGCGGCCAGTCCGTGAAAAGGAGTACCGCAACCCGCTTTCCGAACTGAGAGCCATCGGTTATGATGACCTACACATCGTGCGGCATGCAAGACCAAAATTCATAAACAGCTAAAAACAAATCTTATGTCTCATAAGCCGAATGCCGTTCCTGTCTTGCAGGAGGGAACGGTCTATACAATTATACTTGACGACGGACGAAAGGTCCACGGCGTAATCTATCATACCTGTGTCGCCTCCGGCAAGTCGTATTTCGCCAAAGGCGATAAGACCTATCCCGCCGAAAAGGTGCGGAACCATTCAATCACCGGACATGCCGCATCGGACGGCTCTAGAAGGAACGGCACACCCAATCCCGACCGCTTCGCCATCACGGATGAAGTGTGCGAGGTCGTTGATGTAGTTACCACGCCGGAAACCAATCCGAAAATGTTCCGGTGTCGTGTCAAATGCCTGATGTATTCAGGCCTGTCACAAGCCGAGGCTGAGAAAGTCATCGCTTCAACGCCGCTAAAGCTGGAACTCTTCTACGACGTAGGCCGTGGCAGTTTCGCTATTGACGCCGAGGCAGTTGGCAACACACCGCTATATAATCCTTACACGGGAAAGGAAATCCCGGATGAAACTTAAGCCGAACTACATCGAATATGAGAGAACTATATATCAAGAATCTCTGCATCGAGATTACCCGACGTTGCAACATGCGCTGTGCCCACTGCATGCGGGGAGATGCCGAATCCGTGGATATCTCTTTGAAACATATAAGCAACCTGCTGCGGCATGTCAGGCATATCCACCATTTCAACATCACGGGCGGCGAGCCGTCGCTTAACGTCCGGGCTATCCATCATATACTCGGACGGGTACGTGCATACGGCATTACAGTCAATGATTTCTATATCGTGACCAACGGAGCGGCTACCTCCCGTTCCGGGGAATTCATAGCAGCCTGCGCCGCGCTGTACGAGTACCAGGAGGAAAAGGAGCAGGACTCCGGCCACATGCTCGAAATGAGCGACGACCGCTTCCATGATCCGGCGGAGCATGCTGCCACACTTGCGGCACTTTCCCCGTATCCCTTTTTCGGAGTCAGGGGACAGGCCGAACGGATCTTCCTTTTCCGGGAAGGTCGCAGTACGGAGGGATATCCGAATCCCGTTCATAGGATTTACCTTACGGAGGAGAACTACGTTTATGGCGATCTCTGTCTCAATGCCGACGGCATGATTCTCTCCAACGGTGACCTGAGCTATGCCCGCCAGCGGGAACATGCCCTGTGTCCTTGCGGAAAGCTCATGAAATATCTCCGGAATACCCTGAAAGAGCGTAGAAAAGAAAGATTATACAAATAAACCATTCAAAATAAAAAGACAATATGATAAAGATAACCATGATTTTTGGCGAGGATGCCGTAAGAAAATATGACGAGAGCAAGGAACTGCCTTCCGAGGAATGGCTGATGGACAACGGGGGTGTCGTGGACGAGAAAGAGTTCAAAACTCTTGAAGAATATAAGGCCTATGTCGCCGGGTTGAATGACGGTGACGGCTGGAGCGATTATCAGATCATACGTCATAAGGACGAACCGGAAGATACGGACACCCAGTGTGAAGAGTCGGTATGGATGCGCCTTGGTGCCACGGTAACAGGCAAGCGTGAGGAAATCGAAAAAATACTGGAAGGTCATGTGGATACGCTCGCGCAGCTGTTGGCGCGGGAAAAGTTCGAGATAAGCGGTGAAACATATATTCCCTCAATGGTCATAGAGGAATACAATAAAGAACACCTGACCGATTTCGAGGAAAAGGATATGGATTTTTACTTGTTATAAAAAAACGATTGCCACGATCATGATAACAGTGACACTTTTGCTCGGTAAGGACACCGTAAGCATATACAAGAAAACCGGGATCATCCCGCCGGAAGAGAATACCGCCGACTCCGGCGGTTACATGATAACCAGGCAATTCGGAACTGAAGTGGAATATAGAGCCTACGCAATGGCTATGGAAGACCTGGAAGGACATAGGGACTGGCAGATGCTGGCTCCCGTCACAAGTCCGGCACCATCATTCCGCACCGAGGATTTCGTACGCCTGACGGACGGAGCGGTCGGTTCGATATGCCGAAGTTTTGGAGACGGACCGGCGGATTACCGTAAGGAAATGCTGTTTGGTCAAGAATTAAATCAAAATCAAATGGATATGAACTGTAAAAAAAATCAGGCTATTACGACTTTTATTCATGGAATACAAACGATAAACAGACACAGCCATGCCATACAGAAGCACGGGAATAACCATTTGCGGGACACGGTATGACCGCAGGCAAAAACTGACACCCGAACAGCGAGCAGAGATTTTCCACCGTTACATGACGGAAGATGTCAGTCAGCGCCAACTGGCACGCGAGTACGGTGTAAGCCGCCGCCTGATTACGTTTATCGTGAATCCCGAAAGGGAGAAGCGTAACAGGGAGCTGCTGAATAAGCGCAAGGCGAAGGGGATGTACAAGCCTGACCGAAAAAAGCACACTGAAATTATCCGTGAATACCGGCGCTACAAACAGAAGTTATTCAAAGAA
>NZ_JAJKHN010000166.1:0-4663 GCF_020982715.1 Bacteroides sp. 1_1_30 | reverse complement strand
ACTCCGGTGTATAACAGTCGAGGCTTGCCAAGTGGGTGATTACGGAAGTTGCTACCGCCTGATGCATTCGGCTCCGGCTCCCGCTTACACCCCGGCAAAGCCGGACTACAAGTGACAGCCTATGCGGTGGACACCCTTGCGGACGATAGCAGAAGTTACTCCCGTCTTATATCCGGCTCCGGTTGCCGCTCCCTCACTTGCCGAATACAGCAAAGGAAGCAGCACCCTATGCGATGGGCACCCTTTCGGATGATATCCTTAGCGGAATGTAAGCCCTTGCGGCACGGGTGACAGTTTCGATGCCCGGTGCGGTTTCGCTCCGCCCGGCACTAACGCCGGGACTAAGGCGAGAATCCGCTACCTCTTTTCGTTTGACTATAGGGACGGGCTGTTAGTCAGGAGTGCAGCCATGCGGTGCGGGGTTCCCGTGTTTTATGATTGAGCGGTTCAGTCTGTTTGAATAGAAGGCGGCGCAAGCTTCCGCCGCCGTGCAGACGTGATGCTGCTTGCGCCGTGTTCTTCCGGTTTTTCTGATGGAGTGCAGCTTTTGCGCAGGAAATCCGGAAGAGCAATTATGTTTAATTAGTCACAAAACCGTTCCGGATTTTGTGCTTTAATTCAACATAACAGCATCTTCCAAATATTCCTGCTGTTTGCGGGCTTTTCCGTTGTTTCAGGAACGGGCATAAAGTTACTCCGTTTCATGTTCACCCTTGCGGACTGCGCCCTGCGGAATGTAAACGCCACCACTGTGGCGGCAAGCCGCCACCCCGACCACCGCCCCTTAGTTACTCCTGCCTTTCCCGGTTCCCTGCAGGATTTTCGACATCTTGCGGGTTTCCTGTTCCTGCGGACTTCGCCTTGCGGCGTGCCCGGCTGACTGTTTGCACCCTGCGGACAGTCTTTGCAGAATATCGGAGATTCCCGGCGGTCGGCTTCGCCGTCCGCTTCACGAAGCGGGGCAGACGCCCCGCCGAAAAGTTACGGACAAAAGAAATTCGTGACAATTGCCCGAATATCACAAATTTCCTCTGCCAACAAACATATATAACTATATCTACCAAGTATACAGGTAACAACCAGCCACTAAAAAGCCTATCTTTACATCTGTAAACCAACACTATAATTATGTATACCAACGTGCACCAACAAAACAACTGCCAAAGTTTAACCAACCGTAGCTACGGTTTCAAAGAACTGGCCGTTCTCTATTTCCCGAATATAGCACCTGCATCCGCTTCTATCCGCCTCAAACAGTGGATAAAGGACGATTCCGAACTACTCGAAGCATTGCAGGAAACAAACTACCAGTTAAGTAACCGTATCCTCACCCCCAAACAAAAGGAACTGATAACCATCTCTTTCGGCTCACCCTTTTAAGCCCTAGCGCAGCAGCTCCTACGGCTACAGCCCGAACCCTCTTTGCTAGGGGAACGCCCTGCGGCAAGGGGGAAGAGCACTTCCCCCGACAAGCGTCTCCCCCAAAGGGGGACGGAAGGGGGGTAGAACAAGAATACACAACTAAAAATCATCCACATAATCACCCACAAAAAACAATGATTAAACAAAGAAACATCACCCTGATTGTGGTGCACTGCACTGCATCCCGTTGTACAAGCAACCTCACCCCGGAAGCCCTCGACTCCATGCACAAACGCCAAGGCTTTGCCGAATGTGGCTATCACTATTACATCACCAAAGATGGAACGATACACCACATGCGCGACATCACCCATGTCGGCGCCCACGCCAAAGGCTACAACACCCCGTCGATAGGAGTTGCCTACGAAGGAGGTCTGGATGCTTCCGGACGTGCCGCCGACACCCGCACCGACGCACAAAAACAAAGCCTTGAAACCCTTCTCCGCTTCCTGCTGCTCACCTACCGCGGAGCAAAGATTTGCGGTCACCGCGACCTCTCGCCCGACCTCAACCACAACGGTACCATAGAACCCTGCGAGTACATCAAACAATGCCCCTGTTTCTGTGTCTCCGTCGAATACGGGTATTTAATGAAGGATGATGAATGAAGAATGATGAATGAAGAATTACTATGCAGATGTAAATGTATGAAAGCGCAGCCAATTCTTCATTCATCATTCTTCATTCTTCATTTCCCCTACCTTTGCGGGAAACAATTAAAAAGGAGGTCATTATGAAACCATTTTGGAGAACGACGTTAAAGGTATTGAAAGTTATCGGTAAAATTTTTGTTTGGCTCACCGGGGCAGACAGTCCCGTGAAAGACGATGAAAGGAGAAACGATTAAGGAGTAAACTTTACGATCGGAGTGAAAACCCCTGTTTGGAGGGCTGCGGAATACAAACCGCAGCCCTTTTTTCATGTACATAATCGTATGATGAAACACGTATCATCACAGATAAGAACATACGTCCGCACGCCCACGCACGTATATGTAAATTTGCAACATTATTAATCATTAAAACACTAATTAACATGGCAATTACAATCAAACCCGCTTTGCGCAAGAATCCGCAGGACAAAGCCGCTGCAGCAAAATACTATGCGCAGGTAGTGCTCGCTCCGGAAATGAAACAAAAACAAATCGTTGACCAGATCGCAGACCGTTGTACACTGACCGGTTCTGACATCAAGGCAGTTCTTGACGCATTGATGGTCGTTATCAAGCGCAACCTCGCAAACGGTTCACCCGTCCGCCTAGGAGATCTCGGTTCATTCCGTCCTTCCGTTTCCGGTAAAGGCACCGAGGATGCCAGCAAGTGTGGAGCAAGCAGTGTGAAAAAAGCACGTGTTATCTATGTTCCTTCTGCTGAAATCAAGGAAGCCGTTTCAATGTATTCTTTCTCCAAGGCAGGAGCAAGCGCAGCGAACGAAGATGGCGAAGGCGGAGATGAGAAACCAAATCCGAAACCTGACGAAGGCGGCGGAGAAGCTCCCGACCCGGCAGCTTAAACAATGACCGGTAACGAAGAAAACGCCTGTTAGCGCATTATCCTCGTTTCGTAGATCGCAAACCAATCAAGGAAAAAGCCCGATGAATGAGAAATCATTTCACCGGGCTTTTCATTTGCGGGTATTTGGTGGGCGGAATATGCTTCTGAAAGTCTCATAGAAAACATCAGGAGTTTTTCAAAAAACGTCTGACGAAATAAAAAAAACGTCTGATGAATTTTTGAAAACATCTCGAAGGGTTTCAAGTACGTTTTTACTTCCGTTCCGGCTGTTTTCGGGCGTTTTTACGTTTTATTCCCGTATGATTCTATCCATAAATAAACAGAATGACACAGACAGAAACGCAATTATCTATAAAGTGACGGGAAAGTATAAATGATAAGTTTGCTGTTTTGCAGCGTATTTTTCCTCTTTTCTTCTACAAAGATAGGTCACGGCCGCCCGTCAGTCAAGAACCGCTACGCTATTTCAGATAAAAATATCCTGCGCTCCTACGTCGTGCGGTATTTTTATCTGAAATTTCTTGTCTGCCGTTCATCCATGCCCTTGGAGAGGTAGATGAAAAAAGGAAAAAAATGTGTTCCTGTGCAGTGTGGGGCGGATAAAAGCATGTATTAGTCTTAGGCCCAATATCCGCCGAAGTGATTGTGCCTGGTTACTTTGTCTAACTTCAATTGCTTGCGGCGAAACTTGTTGATTGCCCGTTTGAGCGATTTACGTCCCGATGTGCTGCAGTTCTTTTTTTTCATTCGGCATTGGTAGCAACGGCAGATACCAATACCTGTATGTGATTCTTTCATTTCTATTCTGTTTAATATAAGTTTTGAGAACTTACGTTTTTTACTATTTTATTTTGTGACATTTGCCCGATTGTCACGGATTTGTTATTTGCACTTTTCGGCGGGGCGCTTCGCCCCGCTTCATGGAGCGGACGGCGAAGCCGACCGCCGGGAATTTCCAATGTTCCGAAAGGCGTAAACAGTCAGCCGGGCACGCCGCCAGGCGCAACCCGCAGGAAGCACAAACACCCGCAACAGGTCAGAAAACCGCACGGCTCGGGAGTGGCAGAAGTAACTAAGGGGCGGTGGTCGGGGTGGCGGCTTGCCGCCATAGTGGTGGCGTTTCCACTCCGCATGGCTTTTTTCGCCCGGGGGCGGAAAAATAAAACAATCCATATTAAACATAACCACGCATTATGCACCCGACTTGCCTGAATGGCAAGGCGTGCGGGCATAATGACCCGTTATGTTGAATATCGCTACCCCTTTGTTTTTCTGCCGGTCTCTTTTTGGGTGTCCCCCAAAAAGGAAGGCGGAAGGAAAACAATTGCTGTCACGGCGCACGCAGCATCACGTCTGCACGCGCCCGAAGGACGGCGAAGGGTGCTTACTTCCACAATACAAACCCGCTCAACCGTAAACCCGGGAACCCCGCACCGCAGGGCTGCACTCCTGACTGACACTTCCGTTCCTATAGTCAGCCGAAAAGAGGTAGCGGATTCTCGCCTTAGTCCCGGCAGCAAGTGCCGGGCGGAGCGAAACCGCACTGGGCATCACAGCTGTCACCCGTTCCGCAGGGGATACCCTTCCGCAAGGGTTTCCACCGCATAGGCTGTCGCCTGTGGTCCGGCTGTGCCGGGGTGTGGGCGGGAGCCGGAGCTGAATGCATCAGGCGGTAGTAACTTCTGTAATCACCCACTTGGCAAGCCTCGACTGTTATACACCGGAGC
>NZ_JAJKHN010000165.1:0-4919 GCF_020982715.1 Bacteroides sp. 1_1_30 | reverse complement strand
CGTATTACCAGAAAGTGATTTATTAAAAAAATCTCTTGACTTAACATATTCCTCTTCTTTTATTTTTAATTCCCATTTGGGAGAATTTTCAAGATATTGCAAGGGAATAATCCGCCATTCTCTTTCATCATAGTTGTTTATTATCTTTTTATCTTTTCTTGATTCGCTTTTTTTCGAAAATACAAGATTATGCTTTAATAACATTGCAGTCAAAGACAATAAGTCTTTTTCGTAACTTAATTCTTCATTACTATTGAACACAAAATCCAAGCCCTTATTATTAATCTCATCTTCTAAACAATGTTCATTAATAATCTTATTCACTCCATTAGAAAAAACAGAATTTGTTGTTTCAATATATTTATCATATAGATCTTCATTCCACATCTGAAGAAAGAATGTACTTCTATATTGTACCGGATTTATATTTAATCGCATTTTATCTTTCAAATACTTCTTATCAAATCCTACCATATATGAGCCATATTTATGTCGATGATTCAGTGTACGTAATAATGGTATATCACAAAAACAAATCATAGGTACTGCAAATCCATATCCATTCGACATTTCTTCAAAACAGTAAGAAAATCTAAGTCCCGATTTTACTATTAACTTCAAAGTAGAGCACTTTGAAGTAAAATGAAATAATGTATTTGGATGTATTATACTCATAATCTTTCCTTTAACTCAACAATTTGTTTATGAATCGCAAACTTTTTTTGAGGCTGCCTCTCTTTAGCCTCTTTGCGCTTTAGAATCTCTATTTCTTTAAGCAACATTTCACGTTGAGTCGATTTCTCTACATCCTCACGTAAACTTTCGCTCTGTATGATAATGCGCTCCCCTGCCACTTGACGAACAAGTGCTTCATAGATAGCATCCATTGTCAACCCCTCTATGGAAAGACTTATTTCTGTATCTTTTCTCCATTGAGAACGATACGTCTTCGCAATACGAAAAGTTTTATCCGTATTCGTACTGCTTTCCATCCATTCTTTGTAATTGAGGTGCAAACAAGTCATATCTCCCCAACGCAAAATAAAGATTGTATGTCGTGGTATCATACCATCAATAAAAGAAAAAATATCATCCGGACAATTTTCATCCTTAATAGGCACAAGGAAGATAGTGATTTCATGTACTTCTTTTCCATCTGCCACATTAATAGTACTTGGCGCTAACTTAGCCAACCATTCCACTCGAACCACATCATTTGTGAAGTGATCCTTCATGCGAGTATTAGCTCCCCATTGATTTACAAACGTTTTCTTGGGGATAACTCTGTTTACGATAGTTGATTGCGGAAGATTATACATAACGTTTCACTATTTAATCACCAAAAAACAGATTAACTCAAAATCATCAAGCCCTGATATTTTATTTCGAAGTGCAGTAGTTTCACCCGCCGAGAAAAGGCTCATAATATCCGATTCTTCTTTCACTTCAATAATGCTATGAATAGCTTCCTGCAACAAGTCAGAATAGTGACTCATCTCACGCCCGTCTTTCGTTTCTTTATTGAACACAGAACATAAAGTTTTATCTGGTTCATGTTTTCCCCGACAGGCTGCACGCATATTGTCAAGCATAGTTTTAGGGGACAAATGATCACAAAGCACTTCTCCCTCATGACTTATATAAACCATATAGAATGGATGAAGTAAATTCTGATTATTGATATTTACTCCATTGTTCCGGTTCTTCAACACATAGATAACTCCCGGCTGCACAAAATCTGAACTTCCAACAACAGCACTCATCCCAAAAGGAGTATGAGCAATATCCGGATTATCCTTCATGTAAGCCAAAAGGTCTAGCCTGAACTCATTAAGTCCTAAATCCATGATATTGATACCCGTATCCATATCTTCAATATCAACAACTTCTTCTTGTAGACGCTTCAACTGCTCCTTCCGGTATTGTAAATCCCCTTTTTCTTCGTCAGAGAGAAGATTATCATCACCAGTGGCAGTCATAACAGTAACCTTCATGCGAGCCTCTACACGACCTTTCAACTTGATATAATCATCCAACTCTACATCAGGCCAGTAATTTACCAGTTGAATCACCTCATTCTTGGAGCCAATACGGTCTATACGCCCAAATCGCTGAATAATACGAACGGGATTCCAATGTATATCATAGTTTATCAAATAATCGCAATCCTGCAGGTTCTGACCTTCCGATATACAATCTGTAGCAATAAGTACATCTATTTCAGTATTCGAACCGGGAAATAAGACATCACGTTCCTTTGAACGAGGCGAAAAGAGTGTAAGAATTGTATTAAAGTCAGGCTTTAATTTTTTGATAGTACACATTCCGTCCACCGAACCTGTCACCATAGCAACATTCAAACCATATTCATCATGAATACGGTCAGCCAGTTCCGAATATAAATATTCAGCCGTATCAGAAAAAGCCGTGAAGATCAAGACCTTTTTATTTTTATCATTGATAGGATGACTGAATTTAGATTCCAAATCTTCAATAAGTTGTTGCAACTTACTGTCGTGACGAGGAGTAATATCTTGAAGCATCACCAAAAGAAGGTTAAGAATCTCATTATCCCATTCCAGATACTGCCGCCAAGATATAAAATCCATATCAGCTAAATCAATCTTTGTCTTTTTTCCACCAACAAAAGCAGAGCCATAATATTCTTCATCTTCAGCTACCATTGATGGGTAATAATCGTCCACTTCCAAAGAGGTATGTCCATATCTGTCACGCGAGAAGTTATCTATCCTGTTTATCGTATTTTGGATAAGTTCCTGTATACGTTGAATAGTCAAGCGAAATGAATTAACTGAACTTTCCAAACGTTTTAGCATATTGATTGCCATCAATTGACGAATACCCTTTTCACGTCCATGCATGGATAACCCACTTTCACTGCCAGACTCGTCCAAGTCTACATACTTACTTATTCTGCTCGCCAATATAAAATCAGAAGGAGTATATATAGCAAGATTCAACGTTTGCAACTGGGTGTAAATTTCATTATAATTGATAGCTGCACTCAAATCCGTTAAGCATGGACGGCGGGATATTGGTTTCAGACGGGTAGGAAATTTACCGATATCTGTAGTATCATAATATCGCTCAATATGTTTTCGACTACGGGCAATTGTCACCGAATCTAACACCTCAAAAAAATCAAAGCTTAACATTCCCAACAACTTAGCCGTAGTACGTTCCGTCGGTTCAAACTTCACCCATCTATTATATGCAGTTTGTGCCTGACGGAATATATCATCAATGCTACTTTTAGTATCCAATAAAGAATCAATCTTTTCAACTTCACCCTCATAAGCCAACTGCAATTGATTCTTTAAATCCTTGAAGCCATTGTTGACAGGAGTAGCAGAAAGCATTAGTACTTTTGTCTTCACTCCGGCACGAATCACCTGATTCAACAAACGTAAATAACGGTTTTCTCTGGGATTCTCATCTTCCTCGTCAGTTGTAATCTTGCCACCATTACGAAAATTGTGACTTTCGTCTATGACGATAAGGTCATAGTTTCCCCAATTGATATGAGAGAGGTCTAATCCATTAGACGTCCCGTATTCACGAGATAAGTCTGAATGAAATAAGATATCATAGCGTAACCTGTCTGCTGCGATAGGATTATTCTTATAATTACTGCGAAACGTAATCCAGTTATCATTCAGTTTTTTAGGGCACAGAACCAAAACGGATTTATTTCGGTTTTCATAATACTTAATCACAGAAAGTGCCGTGAAAGTCTTACCTAAACCAACGCTATCCGCCAAAATACAACCATTGTATTTCTCTAATTTATTGATGATAGCAAGAGCTGCATCTTTCTGAAAATTATATAGTTTATTCCAAATCACACTATTTTTGAACCCTGTAGCTTCATTGGGCAACACATCTTCGGATATATCATCAAGAAACTCGCTGAAGATATTATAGAGTGTGATAAAGTAGATGTAATCCGGTGAGTTTTCCTTATAAACCGTTTCAATATATTCCAAAATCCGGTCCGTTACATCTACAAATTTTTCGCTATTGTTCCATTGCGCATTAAATATTTTCAGGTATTCTTCTGTAAAAGGCGACGGCAAGCTATGTACCATGGAATACACACTGTTCCCTCTATCCAAACCAAGTTCTGTTGTAGTGAACTCATTAAAAGGTGCATAAGAACGTGATTCAACATCAGACACTTGCAAGAAACCACCCATTACTTCCGATGAAGAATTAGATTTAAAGCGGACTTTCTTACGTATCCAATCTGCACATTCTCTGGCTATGGCTTTTTGAGATAATTGATTACGAAGTTTTATTTCAAAATCAGAACCATAAAGATTCCGCTCGCGATTTAGCTTAGGAATATAGAATTCACGCTTCTCCTTTTCTGCTTTATCTTTAACAAAAGTAGGTGATGTGAAAATAAAACGCAACTCTTCTACATTCTCCAATTCTTTTTTTAATGCCTCAAAAGCATAAATAGAAAATGAAGCAGCAGCTATGGACACTTTCGATTTAGTGGACAATCTGACTCTTAGATCGTCTATCACACGTTCATTTATGTTATTTATCAGTTTGGGTAGTTCCATGCTACTTAATATATAAAAAGAAAAAGTCAAGATATAAAATATCTACATGATGATTGCAAAGATAGGAAATTGTTATTTCAAATTGCTGTACATACCAATATTTTTTCAAAAGTTTCAAATCCGCAATACCGAATTTTTTCTTTTTAGATTATCGAGTTCTATACGAAAAATATCCTTTACAAGATAAATATCCTCAAAAGGAATGATATTGCTAAATTTTATTGCTACTTTTGTACAATTGAAAGAGTATTTATTTTTTTGTTTCGTAATGCTAATACTGATAAATTCCTGGAGTTTGCAAACTACTATCTGTCTCTTATACACATC
>NZ_JAJKHN010000164.1:0-4959 GCF_020982715.1 Bacteroides sp. 1_1_30 | reverse complement strand
TCCACGACGCGGAAGAGTACCTCTCAAATGACGACCTGCTGTCCTTGTGCGGAACGGTAGAAGAATACGAACGGCTGCTGCCTGAAATCCGCAAGGAACTGGCAGAAAACAGGAACTGGAAAGAATTTGCCCGAAGAGTGCTGGAGGAAGAATTCCCGCAGGCAAAAGCTGGGATACGGGAGGAGTTTATCCGGGACTGCTGGGAGAACCTGCAGACAGAAAGTTATAACCTTCAACGCTTTGAACGGCATTGTCAGGAGAGATAATAAAAAACAGGCAAACCATGTCAGACAAGATATTACAGATGTTCTTCGACATCGGCCGGTGGACGAAGGCCATCGAGAAAGGGGTCGGTAAGGATATACGCAAAGACCAGCTTATCCGGTTGGCCGATGAACGTACCCTGCTGGCAATGGCCGATGCCATGCGCCGGGGAAAGTATGAGATTTCCCCTCCCCACACGGCACAGATACCCAAGGACAACGGTGAGTTCCGCACAGTGTACGTAAACGAACCGATGGACCGTGTGGTACTGGGTATCGCCAACGACCTGCTTTTCGAGTTGATGCCGGAAATGGTACACCCCTCGTGCAAGTCCTACCAAAGCGGTATCGGCTGTGGCAGTGTCGTCACCGAGACCGGCCGCCGGATAACGGAAATGCAGGGCGGCGGCATCCTGGGGTGGAAGTCCGACCTTTCCAAATACTTCAACAGTGTTCCGATACGGTTCATCGACGGGGCGTTCGACAAGGTGGAGGCCAAACACGGCCAGTCCGCCCTGATAGACATGCTCAGGAAATATTACCACTCGGACCTCTATTTCGACGGGGACAACCGGCTGCAAAGCAAGTATCAGTCCTTGAAACAGGGTTGCGCTGTGGCGAGCTGGCTGGCGGATGTGCTGCTCTACGATCTGGACGCGGAACTGTCGCAAATGAACGGCTTTTATGTCCGGTATTCCGACGATATGCTTTTTATCGGCAAGGATTACGAAAAGGCGATGGACACACTCCAAAAACGTCTGGAAGATAAATCCATGAAGCTAAATCCCAAGAAAGTGGAATATCTGACAGCCGATGCCTGGTTCAAGTTTTTAGGGTTCAGCATCAGGGGCGGCATGGTCTCGCTCTCGTCATCCCGCATCAAGACCTTCCAGCACGAGATCGAGCGGCGGACAATCCGCTGTCGGGGCATGACACTGGCAAAAGCCGTGAACGCCGTGAACCGTTACTTGTACAAGGGCGAGTTCAGCTGGGCGATACAGGTATTGCCGGTCTGCAATGTGAAGAGAGACCTCAACGAGCTGAACAAGTTCGTGATGGACTGCCTTAGAGCCGTTCAGACGGGCAGGTGCAAGATCGGCGGTCTGGGGTATGTCCGGACCAAACCGGATGGCTGCATCGTCCGGGGACGGGGACGCAACGTGAAGGCGAACCGCGGCAAAACAGGCCGGGACATACCGGGTTACCTGACCATAGGATGCATGCGCAACGCCCTTCTGACCAGCCGGGCGGCCTACAACACACTGGCGGCCTCGCTGTAGAGCATAGCCGGGCACACGGCGGACGGACATGGGGCAGGATTTAATGTTACAGGTATTGCATACCAGAACCGTCACGTATTCACCGGTCTAACAACCGGTGAATCCAGCCAGCTCTGGTTCATGCCTGTAAATATCGGATAGATAAAGACATGTGCCGCCTGCCCGTTATCTGTCACGGAGCACACCGAGGAAGTTCGAGGAATAGTTTTGAGTATCCCGCGTACCAAACGTCTTCTTTCCGGGTCTGAAGGCGACAGACCATCGCCTTCGGACTCCACAGAAGACGCATACGCGGGCAACATCGGAAATATAAAGCCATGTGCCGGAGTTATGAGAACTTTCCTTTTTTTTCTTTCAGCACAGAAACGTGGTTCGGGGAATTGCATTCAACGTCCCGTGTCCCGATAAGCCTCCGTCGCGGCGTCGTATCCCTAACGTCATACGACGCCGCCACAAGGCTTCCTGCACGGGAGACATCGACAGCATAAAGTCATGTGCCGGTATATTCGAGAACCACGCCCAGCACGGGGGAAGGCGGTCAAGGTCAGGATTTCAACGGTGCAGCTCTATAACCCGCGGCCAGATCCTCCATCCAGGCTATCACCTGGATGAGCGTCACGGGCCAGCGGAAAGAGCTGCGCATATCAAGCGGTTAAAGCCACGTGCCGACCTGAATGAGACCGATAAGACGGTAGCGCAACCGGATATTGCACGAGGAATCGTATTCAACCTACAGTGTACGTACAGTACCCTGAGGCTGGGACACTCCCAGCTTCAGGATACGGACACACTGTATTCATCGGAACGATATAGTAATGCGCCATCGATTTGAATGCAAATAATTTGAAACCCAATATTGAATATGAACACCATATACCAAGAAACCGTCCGGGCAGTCGATAACGGTGCAAAATTCAAGATAGACTTTCGCCGTCGAAGCCTGAAAATCAACGGTACATACATCATACGGGATGGCAAGTGCGACAGGGAATTGGGAGTTCCGCCCTCGACAGAGGACGAGTTCTTCGCGAAAATGGAGGAACTGTACCGCCGTTACAAACACTCCGTGCCCTCGGAGCGCAGCGAAAGCAAGCCATGCAGGTATTTCAAGGCATTGCAGGAAAAAGACCTCGATGACGGGGACATGCTCTACGGTGAACGCCGGGACAAGGCACAAGCCGAGCTGGAACTGTACCTCCTGTGCCAAATACTGGGAGGTTTCAGGTGGAATCCCAAGACGATGGGACACTGGTTCTGGCAGAGCAGGACAGACAGGGACCTGGTGATACTCCGGGAATGGGTGGAACCGAATAACAACGACCATTAAATAATAATCAGTATGAAACCAAAGACAAAAATCTTGTGTCCCGGCTGCGGGACAGAGTTCGCCATCTCGGACAAGGAAAAGACTGTAATGGCGACCATTGTCGGAAAGGATCCCGGTCCGGGAAGCGTATACCCGGCAGTAGCCGGGCAGGATGCGCCCTCCTCCGGGAAGACAAAAGTACCCAAGACAGCGAAAGAACGTATCGAGGCGCTCCGTGCGGCCGGCGTGGATGTGAGTCATCTCTTCGCCATGCAGGGTGCCAACGGCGGCGAGTGTGTCGCTTCCAACAAGGACGGGCTGCTGACCATGCTGGATGATGACGATCCGATTTTCAGACAAATCATCGATCAGGGCGATGTCCCGAACCGCCGCCTGTTCCGTCGCTGGGTCATGGCGCAGATGTTCCATATGATGACCTGCACGGACTACCGTTCCGGCAAACCGGCGGGAGTGACGGAAATGATCCGCCGTCTGGGCTACGAGTATCAATGGAAGATGGTGTCGGGTGAGCTGCATGCCCAAATGAGGATGGAGGGGTACGATCCGGAGAACTTCGCCGACCGTAACCGCTGGTTCAATGCCGGGGTAATTGCGGCGATGGCTGAAAATTACGTGAAACGCCTCAAGGAACACATCGCCTCCCAGAAGGTCAAGAAATGCAAGGGCATTCCCTACAAGCGTGTCGGCAGCCGTGACATCTTCGTGGAGGACCTGGAAACCAAGGTTTACCACCCGCTGCAAACGGCCGTACACGGCATCCGCAGCGCGAAGGACGCCGCCCGGTTGTACGCCTCCACAAGAAAGTTCAACAATCTGCGTGTCAGGATGCCCCACGACACGCCCCAGTGCAAGGAATGGGTAAATGCCTACAAAGGTGCCGGAGCATTCTTCACCATGCAGAACCTGATCCGTTTCCACGGTTGCACGGCTGTCAATGACCGGAGAAGACGTCTGGACAAGTACCAGTCGCTGGCTTTCCTGTCGGCCAAGGCGGAAGAGTACAAAGACGGCGAGGGCTGGCGGTTGCTGGCAGTCCTGAAAAAGATGCTGGCGGACAACAACATCGACATCAGGAAGAAGATGGCGGAGTGGCGCAAAAAATAGCGGACCTTTTTTCGACCGCAGCATGGCAGACGGCACGGTGTGAGGGGCCGACAAAATCAGCATTCACTTCGGTACACGATAGAGAAATGCCCCACAGAGGCAATCACACCGCTATTCTAATCAAAACGACATAATCCTTTATACGATGAGCAAGAAACAACTACGACGCAGGGCCTACCTGCTGTACCGCCTGCGTAAACAGGGTATCCGATGCCTGACACGTTGCCGGACCATCTTCTATCCTTACGGGGAGGATCCTAAATCAGTACCGCATATCTGCAGCCTGATAAGCGAATTCCATTTCCATGTCCAGTTTGAAATACCCGCCTGACATGAAACCGGGAGACATTGCAACGCTGAAAGTGCCCTACAAGGGCTATCGCCGCATAGAGCTGTTGGAACGGCTCCAATACACCTGGCTGGTACGCATCTGCGAGAGCGGGAAGGAGATCGAGGTCTATGAGGACGAGTTTGAACCGGATTAAAAGAACGGAACAATGAAAGGAGAACAACAGGAAGAACGCGTACCGAACTTTATCGGCAATGCCGTCATTATCCTCACGGCCAGCCATCTGGGCTGCGAGGTGGAGATGCCCGCTACCGCACAGGAGGTGTGGCGGACGAAACGCCTGCCCGAGGCGGTACTGCCGGGCATGTACGAAAAGGCCGCACGCGATGCCGTGTCGGCTGTCCGGAAGAGAGGCCTGGCGGAACAGGCGGACCGTCTCGGAGAGATATTTTACAGGACGGGGGAATTTCCCCCGCCGGAAGAAGACAACCCATAAGACATCAGGAATAATAAATGAGAACAAGAACTTTTCAGGAAATATATGATTTCTGTCGTACGGACGATACCTACCGGAGCTATTTCGAGGCATCGGACGAGTCCCGCATTACCGGAGCAAGGGCAAGAAAGTACTATTACGGCGACATCCGCCGCGGCCAGTGCCGCGTGGGGACATTCATCTACTGCCAGTCGATGCGG
>NZ_JAJKHN010000163.1:0-5021 GCF_020982715.1 Bacteroides sp. 1_1_30 | reverse complement strand
TCCACGACGCGGAAGAGTACCTCTCAAATGACGACCTGCTGTCCTTGTGCGGAACGGTAGAAGAATACGAACGGCTGTTGCCTGAAATCCGCAAGGAACTGGCAGAAAACGGGAACTGGAAAGAATTTGCCCGAAGAGTGCTGGAGGAAGAATTCCCGCAGGCAAAAGCTGAGGTGCGGGAGGAGTTTATACGGGACTGCTGGGAGAACCTGCAGACAGAAAGTTATAACCTCCAACGCTTTGAACGGTATTGTCAGGAAAAATAATAAAAAACATACGAACCATGTCAGACAAGATATTACAAATGTTCTTCGACATCGGCCGGTGGAAAAAGGCCATTGAGAAAGGAGTGCTGAAAGACATCCGGAAAGACCAGCTTATCCGGCTGACCGACGAGCATACCCGTATGGCCATGGCCGATGCCATGATACAGGGGAAGTACGAAATCGCTCCCCCGCATACCGCACAGATACCGAAGGAGAACGGCGAGTTCCGTACGGTATACATCAACGAGCCCGTCGACCGGGTAGTGCTGAGCATTGCCAACGACCTGCTCTTCGACCTCATGCCGGAAATGGTACACCCCTCGTGCAAGTCCTACCAGAGCGGTATCGGCTGCGGTAGCGTAGTCACCGAGGCCAGCCGCCGGATAGCGGAAACGAGAGGCGGCGGCATTCTGGGCTGGAAGTCGGATCTGAGCAAATATTTCGATAGTGTGCCGATACGGTACATTGACGAGGCGTTCGACAAGGTCGAGGCCAGACACGGACGCTCCTCCTTAATTGACGTGCTCAGGAAGTACTACCACAACGATCTTTACTTCGATGAAGACAACCGCCTTCAAGCCAAGTACCAGTCCCTCAAACAGGGCTGTCCCGTGGCAAGCTGGCTGGCCGATGTGCTGCTCCATGATCTCGACGAGGAACTCTCAGAAATGACAGGCTACTACATCCGATACTCGGACGACATGCTGTTCATCGGTAACGACTACGGGAAAGCAATGCAAGTGCTGGAACAAAGGCTCGGCGAGAAAAGTATGAAGCTCAACCCGAAGAAGGTGGAATACCTGATGTCCGACCGCTGGTTCAAGTTTCTCGGGTTCAGCATCAAGGGGGACATGATCTCCCCTTCGGCAAGCCGTATCAAGACCTTCCAGAAAGAGATTGAGCATCGCACGGTCCGTAATCCCCGCACGACCCTGGCAAATGCGGTAAATGCCGTCAACCGCTACCTGTATAAGGGCAACGGTGAGTTCAGCTGGGCGACCCAGGTGCTTCCGGTATGCAATGTCCGCAGGGACCTTGACGAACTGAACAAGTTCGTGATGGACTGCCTCCGGGCCGTAAGTACGGGCAAGCGGAAGGTAGGCGGTCTGGGATATGTCAGTACCGGGCAGGACGGCTGCATTGTCCGGGGCAAAGGGCGCAACGTGAAGGCGAACCGGGGCAAGACCCCGGGAATCATTCCGGGCTACCTGACCATAGGATGCATGCGCGGCGCCTTATTGACGAGCCGGGCGGTGTACAATACGCTGGTAGCATCGTTATAGGGCATGCCGGGCACACGGCAGAACGGGTGAACGGGCAGGTTATTCAACGTTACAGGCTTATAACCAGAATCCATATAGGAATTAACCGGTCTAACAGCCGGTTAATCCCACCTTGATTCTGGCTGCGCCTGTAATGTATCGGGAAATTAGAGTCATGTGCCGTCTGTCCCGCACCCGTTACCGGAGCACACCGGGAAAGTTCAAGGAATAGGTTTGGGCATCCCGCGTACCGACGTCTTCTTTCCGAGTCTGAAGGCGGCTGACCGTCGCCTTCGGACTCCGCAGAAGACCCATACGCGGGATACATCGGAAGCATAAAGCCATGTGCCGGTATTATGAGAACTTTCAGTCTTTTCCAGCACGGGAACGTGCGGTTCGGGGGAATGGATTCAGCCCGCTGTCTCCGATAAGCCCGTATCGCGCCGTCGTATCCCTAGCGTCATACGACGGCGCCATTCCGGCTTCCGCCACAGCAGACATCGGACCTGTAAAGGAACGTGCCGGCATTCCGGGAACCGCAAAAAGAACAGCACAGGGCAAAGGGGGTAAGGCCGGGATTTCAACAGAGCCGCGATTCACACGGCTGGAGCCTGTGTCATCTCCTGCTAACACGACAGATGACACAGGTTCCAGCTGTACTCGCGGCCCGTATCAGGTTTTTAAAGGGATGTGCCGTCCGGATGAGTCCCCTGAACAGAAGGTAGCGCGACCGCATATGCACGAGGGACCCAAATTCAAGATACAGTATTCAAGCTTGGTCCTGAGCCAGGCAACTACCTGGTTCAGGACCGAAGTCCTACTGTATTTATCAGGACTATAAAGATACGCGCCAGGGGTTTGAGTGCCATTAATTGTAAACAGGTGAGAAAATGGAAGATATTTACCGAGAAACCGTCACCGCCATAGAGAACGGCGCAAATTTCCGGATTGATTTCCAGTCCAGAAGTTTAATAGTAAACGGGAGACACATGATACGGAACGGCAGGCATGATGGCGCTCCGTGGTTGCCGGAGTACGGCTGCGGGGATTTTTTCACGGATGTGGAGGAGCTGTACCGCCGCTATAAACATTCGATACCATCGGAGCGCAGCCAAAGCAAGTCCCGCCGGTATTTCATGGCATTGCCCGAAAGTGACCTCGAGGACGGGGACATGCTGTATGGGCAACACCGGGACACCGCTCAATTCGAGCTGGAATTCTATATCCTCTGCCGGATTATGGGCGGGTTCACATGGAATCCCGAAACGATGGGCAAATGGTTCTGGCAAAGCGAAAAAGACAAGGACCTGGTGATACTCAGAGAATGGGTGGAGCCCGGAAGTAATCAACTATTAACAAATTCACAATGAGCAGAAAGAAACAAGAGACAAAAATCCTGTGTCCCGGATGTGGCACGGAATTCGCCATCGCGGACAAGGAATTTGCCGCCACGGGCACCGTTATCGGCAAGAATTCGGATTTGGGCACCGTCTATCCGGCGGTGGCCGGCCATAATTCTCCCGCCGGACTTCCCAAAGGGGCGCGGGAGCGTATCGAGGCACTCCGCGGTGCCGGTGTGGACGTGAGCTGCCTGTTCGCCATGCAGGGAGCCGAGGGCGGCGAGTATATCGCCTCCAACAAAGACGGGAAACTTACCATCCTGGATGACAACGACCCGATATTCAGCAGCATCATGGCACAGGGTACCGTTCCCAACAACCGACTCTTCCGCCGGTGGGTCATGGCACAAATGTTCCATATGATGTCATACACGCATTACCGTGAAAAAGAGCCGGCAGGGGTGACCGAGATGATTCACCGGAAAGGCTATGATTACCAGTGGAGAATGCTCTTGAACGAGCTGCACGCCCAGATGAAGATGGAACACAAGGACATCACGGGTTTTGCCGAGAGAAACCGCTGGTTCAACCGTGATGTGGTTTTGTCCATCGCGAGCGACTATGTCAGTGCGCTGAAAAAACACGTGGGTAACCTGGAAACAAGAAAATGCAAGGGAGTTCCCTACAAGCGTGTACACGGCCATAATATTTTCGTGGAGGACCTGCAATCCAAACTGTACTACCCGCTTTCCATTGCGATAACCCACATCAGGCACGCGCTGGACGCCACACAGCTTTACAACGCGGTCAGACAGTTCAATGACCGCCGTATCCGGCTGCCATGGGATACTCCTCAAAGCAAGGCATGGATGGACGCCTATAAGGGCGCCGGGGCGTTCTTTACCATGCAGAATCTGATCCGTTTCCACGGCTGCACGGCCATTGACGACTCGGGGCGCAGGCTGGACAAGTACCAGTCACTGGCGTTCCTGTCAGCAAAAGCGGAAGAGTATAAAAACGGAGAAGGATGGCGGTTGCTGGCAGTCCTGAAAAAAATGCTGGCGGACAACAATATCAACATCAAGAAGAAGATGGCGGCATGGCGTAAGAAGTAGGCCGTCATCTCCATCCGCCCGGTAGGCGGCACGGTGTGGCGGGTCAGAATAAATCAGTACTCCCTCCATTGAAATAATGTTCATCCCTGTTAACACAAGATAAGCATCTTTCAATGGAGGCATTACATCGAAAACGTAAAGAGATGCCCCCGTTTGATGACCACACCACTATTCTAATCAAAACGACATAATCCTTTATACGATGAGCAAGAAACAAATACGACGCAGGGCTTACCTGCTGTACCGGTTACGAAAACAGGGTATCCGATGCCTGACGCGCTGCCGGACCATCTTCTATCCTTACGGGGAGGATCCGAAATCAGTACCGTACATCCGCAGCCTGATAAGTGAATTCCATTTCCATGTCCAATTTGAAATACCCGCCTGACATGAAACCGGGAGACATTGCAACATTGAAAGTGGCCTACAAGGGCTATCGCCGTATAGAGCTGCTGGAACGGTTCCAATACATCTGGCTGGTACGCATCTGCGAAAGCGGTAAGGAGATCGAGGTCTATGAAGATGAGTTCGAAACGGATTAAAGGCACGGAACAATGAAAGGAGAACAACGGGAAGAACGCATACCGAACTTTATCGGCAATGCCGTCATTATCCTCACAGCCGCCCATCTGGGCTGCGAGGTGGAAATGCTCACCACCGCACAGGAGGTGTGGCGGACGAAACGCCTGCCCGAGGCGGTACTGCTGGGCATGTACGAGAAGACCGCACGCAAGGCCGTGTCGGCTGTCAGGAAGAAAGGCCTGGCGGAACAGGCGGACCGTCTCGGAGAGATATTTTACAAGACGGGGGAATTTCCCCCGCCGGAAGAAGACAATACATAAAAAGGAGTAACAAATGAAAACAAGGACTTTTCAGGAAATATATGACTTCTGCCGTACGGACGATACCTACCGGAGTTATTTCGAGGCATCAGACGAGTCCCGCATTACCGGAGCAAGGACAAGAAAGTACTATTACGGCGACATCCGCCGCGGCCAGTGCCGCGTGGGGACATTCATCTACTGCCAGTCGATGCGG
>NZ_JAJKHN010000162.1:0-5098 GCF_020982715.1 Bacteroides sp. 1_1_30 | reverse complement strand
GAGGTCTATGTACGTCGTAGTCCGGGTTATCAGGCTCAACAGAATGTGGTTGTTGAAGGTGAAATCCTGTTCGGAGGCTCATACGCCATGACCAATCGTGAAGAACGCCTTTCAGATTTGATCAATAAAGCTGGAGGTGCTACGAATTATGCTTACTTACGCGGTGCCAAGTTGACTCGTGTCGCTACTGAAGGTGAGAAGAAACGTATGGGAGATGTGATCCGTTTGATGAGCCGACAGTTGGGTGAGGCTATGATGGACTCTTTGGGTGTTCGTGTGGAAGATACTTTTAGTGTTGGCATTGACTTGGAGAAAGCATTAGCTAATCCTGGCAGTACAGCGGATATTGTCTTGCGTGAGGGTGATGTGATTTCTATTCCGAAGAACAATAATACAGTTACGATCAATGGTGCTGTGATGGTTCCTAATACGGTTTCTTATATAGAAGGACAGAAAGTTGATTATTATCTGGATCAAGCTGGTGGCTATTCTGAAAATGCGAAGAAGAGCAAGAAGTTCATTGTTTATATGAATGGTCAGGTAACTAAGGTAAAAGGTAGCGGTAAGAAACAGATTGAACCGGGTTGCGAGATAATTGTACCTAGTAAGGCAAAGAAAAGGACTAATATTGGCAACATTTTAGGTTATGCTACTACATTCAGTACTTTGGGAATGATGGTTGCTTCTATCGCTAATTTAATCAAGAAATAACGAATACCTTTATTTATGTCTACTTTGATGGAACAAACATCTGAAAAGGAAACAAAACAGGTGTATAATAATCACAATGACGAGGAGCTTGAAATCGATTTGATGGATCTTCTTCGTAAGGTTATAGGTATTCGTAAGAAGATCTATAAAGCGGCCGGTATCGGACTGATAATTGGTGTTATTGTTGCGATAAGTATCCCTAAGCAGTATACGGTTGAAGTTACTCTTTCTCCGGAAATGGGTAATAACAAAGGTGGTGGTTTATCCGGTTTGGCTGCTTCCTTTTTAGGAAGTGGAGTTTCTATGGGAGATGGAACCGATGCCTTGAATGCTTCCTTATCTGCAGATATCGTCTCTTCTACTCCCTTTTTGTTGGAACTTTCTAATATGAAAGTCCCTGTATCAGGGAGTGAGGAAATCTCTTTAAGTTCTTATTTAGATGAAGAATCTTCTCCCTGGTGGAGTTATGTAATCGGGTTTCCTGGTATGGTAATTGGCGGAGTAAAGTCTTTGTTTATCGAAGATGAGGATGAATCTATTTTTTCGGATAAAGCGAGTCAAGGTACCATTGAATTATCCAAAAAGGAATCTCAGAAGATTGAATCACTAAAGAAAAAGATTGTCGCTTCTGTGGATAAGAAAACTTCAATGACTTCCGTTACTGCAACTTTTCAGGATTCTAAAGTTGCTGCAGTTGTTGCTGACTCTGTAGTTAAGAAGTTGCAGGAATATATCATAGACTATCGTACCTCCAAATCTAAAGAGGATTGTCTCTATTTGGAGAAATTGTTTAAAGAACGTCAGCAGGAATATTACGAAGCGCAGAGAAAATATGCCGATTATATGGACTCTCATGACAATATCATTTTGCAGAGTGTTCGTACCGAGCAGGAACGTTTGCAGAATGACATGAGTTTGGCTTACCAGGTATATAGTCAGGTTGCCGGTCAGCTTCAGGTTGCCAGAGCTAAAGTTCAGGAGGAGAAGCCTGTTTTTGCTGTTGTAGAGCCTGCAGTTGTACCATTATATCCTTCGGGAACCAGTAGGAAAGTATATGTTTTAGTTTTTGTTTTCCTATCAGTTTGTATTGTAATCTCTTGGAATTTGTTCGGGAAAGACCTTCTGAGCAAGTTCAAAGAAGTATGTGCCTAAAATCAATTTTTAATGTGATATGGTATCAACCACCAGTCAAATCAATAAATTTATAGAATTTATAGCAGTTCTGGGAGATCTGATCATTCTGAATTTGGTATTGTTCTTTCTCCTTTTCTTTTGGGAAGAAGTATTTGTCTCTTTACCTTTTTCTTGTAGGGTTTCCTGGATGATGACTTCGTTAAGTCTCTGTTATCTGGCCTGTTCCGGTTCTCGTGGGAGGGTTTGGGATAGTCGGGGAATTCGCCCTGACCAACTTGTGTTGCGCGTGTTGAAGAATACTATAGCTTTTTCCATCTTTTGGGCATGTATCATGACTTTTAGTGGAATCTCTATCTATTCTCCTTTTTTCTTTGTTGCATATTTCTCTTTTCTCTTTGTTATCTTAAGTATTTATCGCATTATCATCCGTCATTTTCTGATAGTTTATTGTGCTAAGGGCAAGCATAGACGTTATGCTGTTTTTATAGGTGGAGGCAATAATATGCAGGTGTTGTATGAGGAGATGGAAAGTTCTCTGGCGTCTTCCCTATATGAAGTCGTGGGTTATTTTGATATAAAACCGAATGATGCTCTTTCTTCTCAATGTTCCTATTTGGGTAATCCTGACGGTTTTTCAGATTTTATGTCTGCACATCCAAGCATCAAGCATGTTTTTTGTTCTCTATCGATGGAGGAGGGACGTTACAATTTTTCTATCATGAATTATTGTGAAAACCATTTGCTTTATTTTCACGGTGTTCCTAATGTATGTAAAGGTTTTCCGCGTCGTATCTGGCACAGTATGGTTGGCAATATGCCTATCTTGAATCTGCGTTATGAACCTTTGGGTAAGATGGAGAACCGTATGTTGAAACGGATGTTTGATGTTGTTTTCTCCGGTTTTTTTCTGGTTACAGTTTTTCCCTTTGTTTATCTCATAGTGGGAAGTATTATAAAGTTGACTTCTCCCGGTCCTGTATTCTTTAAGCAAATGCGTACGGGGTTGAATGGTGTGGATTTTGTGTGTTATAAATTCCGTTCTATGAAAGTGAATGATGAAGCTGACAGTAAACAGGCTACGGCTGATGATCCTCGTAAAACTCGGTTTGGGAACTTCCTTCGTCGTTCTAATATTGACGAACTTCCCCAGTTTATCAATGTTTTTAGGGGTGATATGTCAATAGTGGGACCACGTCCACACATGTTGGCTCATACGGAGACTTATGCCCGTTTGATTGATAAGTATATGGTGCGGCACTTTATAAAACCTGGAGTAACCGGCTGGGCTCAAACACATGGTTTTCGTGGTGAAACGAGAGAACTCTCACAGATGGAGGAACGTGTTAAAGCTGATATTTGGTATATGGAGCATTGGACAATGCTACTTGATATATATATCATTTATAAGACTATAGCAAATGTAGTTGTTGGAGAAAAGAATGCATATTAAGATAAGGAATGGATTAAAATTGAGCAGATACAGATATCAATTTCTCAATGTTGATATAATATAGCTAATGAAATCTTTAGCTTTAAGAAAGTGTATTAACGAAGGAAATATTGTAATTAATTATTAGGGAATGACTAATCAATCAGTACACTTTTAGTTATCTTAAGCTGAAAAGGTTGGATAGTTAAATAATGTGCACTTAATATTATAGAGGACTATGCGAAGTTTACATATTATCATGCCAATGGCAGGTGAGGGAACACGTTTTCTTAAAGAAGGTTGGACTACACCAAAGCCATTGATTGAATTGAAGGGGATACCTTTGTTCGTTAGAGCTATTAGGAGCGTAATTATGGACGATATAAATTTGAAGTATTCATTTATTGTTCGTCAGGAACATATTGATAGATATCATATAAACGAATATATAAAAAACAAGTTGCCAAATGCTAAAGTTTTTTCTGTACTTAATACCACTCGTGGTGCAGTTGAAACTTGTTTGATGGCTGAGTCTGCAATAGACCCTAATGATTCTGTTATAGTTATGGACTGTGATTTGGAATTCTCTAGTAAGGCTTTTCTTGAAAATATTCGTCAAATATTAGCAAAACCTGTAGATGAGGTCAATGGCGGCTTGTTGGTATCATTTGAATCAGACCTTCCAAAGTATAGTTATGCTGAGATTGATGCTAATAATATAGTAAGGCGTACAGCAGAGAAAGAGGTAATATCTAATCATGCTCTTTGTGGAGCGTATTTCTTTTCTTCAGGAAAAGGTTTTTTAAAAGTTGCGCATCAATTATTAGATAATTCAATACCTAATAAATCGGAATTTTATGTGTCATTACTTTATAATTATTTGTTGAAGAATGGAGAAACTGTCAAACTTTGCTTAATGGAAAATTATTATTCTTATGGGACACCTGAAGAACTTAAACGATATATGTAATGCTCGGAAGTGAAATAAAACTGTTAATTGTAGATTTTGACGGTACATTAGTTGATACTTTTCGAGCTAATTTTATGGCTTATCAAGAGGCTTTTAATCAGGTGGGATTAGCTCTTAAAGAGGTAGACTATCGTCATTGTTTTGGTTTTAGGTTTGAAAAGTTTATGGCAACTGTTGGCATAACAGATCCGGTTGTAACTCAAAAAATAAGTGAGTTTAAAGGTAATTGTTACCCCGATTTTTTTAGATATTTTAAAGTGAATAATTCTTTATTAGCTATACTGAAAACTTTTCACAATGCTGGAGGTAAAACAGCGATAGCTTCTACTGCATGTCGTAAAAATTTAGAAAAAGCATTGCAATACATTGAGGTAACTGATATATTTGATCTTATTTTGGCGGGTGAGGAGGTGAGACAAGGAAAACCCTCCCCTGAGATATATAGGACAGTATTAAGGCATTTTTCTATGCAACCTAATGAGGCACTTGTTTTTGAAGATTCGGAAGTGGGTGTACAGGCAGCCCAGTCAGCAGGTATAAACTATATAGTTGTTAATTCAAACTATTATGGAGATTGAAATAAGAGGGCATTCTGGTTGTCAGATAGACATTGTTAATGGCGGGGATAGCTTGTTTATTAACAAGAGTACTCGTGATAAGAATTATATTCCACGATTGTATAAGCAAGCTTTGAAACAGTGTAATGCTTCAAAGATAGCTTATCAGCATATTCGTGTACCGAAAATATATGGTATTGAACGTATGGATGAATATCTAAATATTAAGATGGAGTATATATATAGTAAGAATTATGTAGATTATTTTGAAGATGCAGGATTTGACCAGATTAGTTA
>NZ_JAJKHN010000161.1:0-5224 GCF_020982715.1 Bacteroides sp. 1_1_30 | reverse complement strand
ATTAGCCATGGTCTCGTGGGCTCGGAGATGTGTATAAGAGACAGATATATATCTGTATTATTAAAGAAATGTAAATATTGAACACGTCCTGTTCCAAAATTATTTTGCCCTTTAGATTCATCATATAATCTTCTTAGACGTCCAAAGTTATCATCATTAAATCCAATTCCTGTATCAATAATATCAATAGACAAAAAACTGTATTGTTCTTGATTCAATGTTTTTGCCTTGTTGATTCTAATGGTAATAATGTCATCTTTACCTGATGTTGCTTCTAAAGAATTGCTAATCGCCTCAAATATTGGTTGAAGATATGAAGAATGTTTTTTTACATGCTTCTTCATTAGTGTTGGATAAGATATATCTTGCGGTACAAATGCACCATTAATCAATTCTTTATACATAGCTGTTTTTATTAGAGTTTAGGAAATATGATTCAACAAATATATTAAGAAGTTATTAGATATGCCATATGATTATCGTTTTTATATCACAAAACAATTTTTAATTATAAACCTTCTCATAGTTTTGTTCTACGAATAAGCTATTCATCCCCAAAAACGCTTTAAATCATAATACATGGAGCGTGTCATTTCATTCTGATCTTTCTCCGAAATAAAATCAAATCCACACTTCAAATAGAATCCAACCGCATCATGGTAGGCATCCACCGTAATGAAACGACATCCGGTACGGTTTCCGTGAGTGAACATAAACTTGATAAGACGAATAATATCCCTTCCCAGTCCCTGTCCTGCATATTCTTCTGATATAGCCAATCTTCCGATTTTAACAGCAGGATAATGTTTTCTGCGTTTAGCATTGGCAACACGTCTGCTCAATCTGTTCCATATAGAACATTGGTCAGGATCAAAAGTTATCTTATCATTCAACAAGCTAAAATAAGCGACAGTTTTTCCGCATGACAAATCTTCAAGCAGATAGGTGACAGCCATCAAGTCTGCCAGATATTTTTGAGAGTCATCAAATAAAAAACCGTTTAAGTCATTGTCTGTGCACTTAAACGGTTTTATGTTAGTATCTACCTTTAACGGTACAAAATCATAATTTTCAATAGCCATTGTTACAATGCGAATGAAGCAATGGCTTTGAACTTCTCATAAACTTTCTTTGCGGCTTCTTTCTCTTCCTTGCTTTCAGGTTTGAGATTTGCCATTTTTTCCGCAAAGCGTTTTGCATCCTTACCGGTTACGACCGGAGTCTCTTTAATTGGTCGAGCCATAGCATTTATATGATTAATATTACATTGCAAAGATACCATTTTTCTTTCATTATAAAAAACTAATCAGCCTATTTTTAGACAAATACATAAAAAAAGATACCCCTCCGGACCGCTGTCCTTTGGAGTATCACCATTCGAACAAGAAAAGAAACTTCATCCTGTTTCACAACTGTATGAAGTCATTGCCATGACAAACACCAATACGCAGTTTGGGATTTCCTGCCTCACGGCAGTAGTTTCACCGGTACAAAGCAAAAACATGGACTTATTCTTTCGGCAGCGGATAGCTCTCGGACAGCTTGTCCTCACGTGCCTGCCGTTTTATCTCGTTCTCGTCGAAGTTGTTGCGGATGAACTCGTGCAAGTCCGACTCCTTGTAATACGTCTTGTGATATATCGAATAGAACTTCAGCACCCCGTTATTCCGGTATCGTTGCAGAGTGCGTTTGCTGATGCGCAGCAACAGGCATACTTCCTGATTGTCATACAGACGCTCTCCGTCCAGGTAGTTCAGGTGCTTTTCCCTCGTTTCCGCCTTGTCCAGTTTCCGGGAGATGCGGTACAGCTCACCCATGATACGTTCCATCCATGCTTCAAATTCCGTTTTATCTACTAACATACGCTTCCCTCCTTAAAAGTTCCCGATAACATAATAGCTCTGGTTATCGGATGATTTCAGAATGATTTCTTTCTCACGCATGAACTTGATGTAGCTTTTCGCCGTGCGCTCCTTCACCTCCAGTATCGACTGGATTTCTTCCGCAAGCTCCACGTAAGTAACGAACCGCTTCCGGCTGAATACCTCTTTTGCCACCGCTACAAGCTCGTCCTCTTTGCGCTTGTCCTTTTCCTCTTTCGGCTTTTCGCCCAGATAGACGTGCATGGCCTTTTCCTTATCCCACGAAAACTGCATGATAGGCACGTCCAGCGGACTTCCATCCCTTACTTTCAGAGCCTTCACCACCGATACGGCCGGATCGCTGTCCTTCTCTATGGAAAGGATTGCCGCAGCCTTCCGCTGCAACTCGCTTCCCAAGTGTCCCCTCAGCTTCAGCCCGTTGGGGATGAAATGCAGTACCGTAACGATACACGTTTTATAGATACCGGCCAGCCGGTACAGTTCTTCCACGACGGCTATGCTCTCCGCTTCATCGTTGGCGCATTTTATCAAATCCGCAATCCCGTCTATCACCACCAGATGAACACCGCCGTATTGATAATGGTACTTGTCCAAGCTCTGGATAATGGAAAGCAGGCGTTCTTTCCGGCTCATTCCCGTAAGGCAATACGCCTTGAACCATTCCGGCATCACCTCACGTCCGCAGCGCCGCAGTAGGTTGCTGATATTCTTATAAAGCTGCACTTCGCTCTGTTCCGTGTCATAGAACAGGACCGCCTTGTTCTTGCTATTTTCGTGAAGCGTAACGCCCAGCGCATCCACATCCGTTCCGGAGGGACGGATAGCACCGGCAATCAACGCAGCCACATAGTTACTTTTTCCCGTGCCTTCTCCGCCGGTGACACAAAGCAGGTTGCCTTGAGTTCCGAGAGGCACGTCATTTACCGATACGATCATCTGTGCAATGGGAGGCGGGTTGTTGAAATCCACCTCGCAGGATTTCAATGCCGACATGGTTTCACTGTATAAGGTTTCCAGATAGTCCAGAAAAAGTTTTATCAAATCCTCACGGCTGTTTCCCTGCATAAAGTAGTCCGAGACATCCTTCTCCGTCTTTGTACCAGCAAGCGGGAGCAACAACCGTTTAACCCCGTATTCTTTCAGTTCCTCTTCACGCTTCGCCGAGCTTTTCAGCCCGGTACTGTCCACATCATAGAGGAGGATGATATGTTTGAACCGGAACGAAAGCCGGTGTATGACAGCCGCAGGGATAAAAGCCGTTTCCGAATTGAAACAGATCGCATGGAAGCCGTGTGCCGCCAGGCTCATCACGTCCTTTTCTCCGCCTGTGATAAAGAGCAGATCACCTTTTGCCGGCAGTTGTTCCAGCCCGAAACAGTAGTTGTCGCCAAAATCACCGACGTACAGGAACCGCATTTGTGAACATGGACGGTAAACCTTGATATGCTGTTTACCCATATATCCGAACATCGGTTCATCGACGCTTGTCATACAGGAAAAAGGCTTTCTTTCCTGGTTCTCACTGCTGAACTTCTTTAGCGATACCGTCCGGTACGCTTTCAGAATATTCTCCCCGATACCCGATTTACCCCAGAAAGCAAGTTCCGCAGCCGTAAAGGGCTTTTGCACGACAGTATAAGGCCGGACACTTTTCGCTTTCGGCTCTTCCGATACCACTTCATTCTTTTGGGGTACTTTGCTATGGCTCACATGATATTCCTCATGTGCGGACAGCCCCAAATGTAGGTCACGGTTTATTATTTCCATGATCTCGACAAACTCTTTAGGCTCCTTGCAGTTAAGGCCGTTCAGCCTGCCCACCAGCTCAAAGCAGTCCCCCGAATAATCCTCGTTCCCGAAATCCTTCATTTTAAACACACCGGCCTTACGTTCGTAATAAATATTGCACGAAGCCTTCGTATCCTTATAAAAAGGGTTCAGGAAGTTCTTTCCCACCTTGAAGTCCACCGGCAGGTAATAGCGGAATACGGAAATGCCCTTTTCCGTCATTTTCAGTATATCATCCTTTCTTATCATTGCCGATTCTCGTTAGGTAGTTCTTGCGAAAATCCTCCAATGTTTGAGGTTTGCACCGAATGGTACGCTCTTCCAGACAGCGTTCGACTTCCGACAGCTTGTACATACACCGTCCACGCAGCATGGAGTAGCTGATCAGGTTTTCATCCCTCAGGCGTTGCAATGTGCGTGTACTGATGCCTAACGCTTCCGCCAGTTGATTGCTGTCCAGCCAAGCCTCCTTTTTTTCTTCCGAAGGCAACTGCGCTGCGGCTACATACTCTGCGATTTTTTCTATCTTCCCTACAAGCGCTTTATACGCTTCGCTTTCAAATGTAATAACTTCCATAACAAACTTAATTTTCAATGTTTGCTGCAAAAGAATAACAATAAAAGGCAGCGCATGGGATACTATACGTGTACTACACCATGATTTTTTCGGTTCAGCGCAAAAGGAGGGGAACCGCTTCACATAAACGGCGGTATCGAGGCGGACGGCAAGGCTGTAGGACTGATGCAGCATCCGCCCGGTGCAAGGGGCAAACCTATCCATATATATAGGTTCGCCCCTTGCACTGGGGATCTTTTTTAAAGATTTAATAATCAAATGTTTGGAAAATAAAAAGTAATGCTCTATCTTTGCGGCATCAGAGAACAGCTGACAAACGAATGCCTCTCACTGACAACAAGCGTTCCTATAAATCGTTACTAATTCGTTACGGTACAATTTTTCAAGGTTTACAAGAGCTTATAAATCAAAGATATAGACCGCTACGGTGAAAACCCCAGGCGGATCACCAAAACAAGATTAAGCCTCTGATTTTCAGGGGTTTTTCTTCTTATCCAAAGGCCTTATTTCCATTCTACTCCCCATTAAATATGAACAACAGAAAAAATTATATAGTCTACCTACAACAATCAGCCATGAAGCAGGAGGAATGTCAAGACCCGAAGTAGAGGTACAAAAAAATTATACAGACTTACTCGACAGACAGAAACAGATTACTAAAGATAACCATTCCTCAGCCAATAAAAAGAAAAGCAATACACGCCACAACTTATTTTGCACAACTTGTTTGGAAAATAAAATATTTTTTCCTTACCTTTGTATTAGGATTTATTTCAAATCTTAATAAAAATAGAGCGTTAAGGCATTATCCAAGTTCAGGAAATCCCCAATTTCAAGACAACAACTGGATAATACATTGGACGCTCCACGTACTATTTATATATTAAAGTGTTATATATATAGGGATTGTCGTTTAATGTTTTTAATCTGAGCGAAGCAGCGACCAATCCATTCAATTTCTGCGTCCGACTCATCA
>NZ_JAJKHN010000160.1:0-5258 GCF_020982715.1 Bacteroides sp. 1_1_30 | reverse complement strand
TCGAAGACCTCGCCCTCGGAAATGGGGTTGTTGTAATATTCACCCTGTGCCGCCTTTTTGGATATTTTGGACAGTGTACGGTCAATGTCCTCTTCCGAGTTCTTTTCCGGCCATGTGGAAAATCCGTTTTTGTCGCGGATGTTTACGATGTCCCATGAGTCGGCCATTTCGCCCGCCCTCACCACGCAGCAGTCCTTGGCAATGATGTTTCCGCAGAAGATGACCAGTGTAGGTTCTGAAATGGACCGCGTGGGATACAGCGCATTTTCCCACCAGTCCCAGCGCTTCTGGATGATGTCCGGGTTCTTGGTATCCTCGTCCGTATCAAAGTCATCGACCAGCAGTACGTCGGGACGTATGGCCTCGTTTCGCGAACCACGCGGAGATTGTCCGGCACCCAGTGCGCGGAAAGAGACCTTCCCTTTGGTGGTGAATTCATCCTCGGTCCATGAGCCCGGCAGTTCCTGTTTGCCGTAGTATGCCATGATGCGTCCGTTGGCTTCGAGATTGGCCCGGTAGGGATCGAGCAGGCGCACCGCATTGTCCTTGCTGTTGGAGGTCAGAATCACATTCTTTTTGCGTCCGGTAAGCGTAAGATTCATGACGATGAACATGGTGACGGTGGATTTGGCCAGCTCACGGCTCCAAGAAAGCACCTCAAACCATTCATCGTGTGCAATGATCCGCCGGATAGCCTTTTTCTGGAAGTCGGCAAATTCATATTTGGCATAATTCGGAAAAAAGAACCTGATCCATTCTATGGGATGTTTCTCAAGATATTCCCGGTGTTTTTCCCGTTCGGCTGCCGTCATGTTCCTATCGACCGGTGTTGCCCTTGCGATGTCTTCTTTGTACTTCTCCCAATCGAGGAGAGCGAGTCTGTCAGTCTGTTTCATTGTCTATCCCTTTATAATTTGTCTTTAATGTACGCATCGGCCAGGCGTGTAATTTCCTTTGCCTTTTCGAGGTCGGCCGCCCGCACCCAATCGATGAACCCGGTGAGGACACTGATGATGTCGGCAATGCCCACTTCCTGCTCCATGTTGCGTATGGCCGCCGACAGTTTCCCGAGGATGTCAGCCTCCTTGGATGAGGGGAACCGTTCCCCTTCGGGCCGTTCGGCGATGGCCTTGTTTATTTCGGCCACCTGCCGGTAGAGGTTAGCCACCTGTTCCTGCCTTGTGAGCGTAAGCCCCACCTTCTGTTCCTCCCACTTCCCGACCCGTACCCAGTTGGACACGGACACCCGTGACACGCCCACCCGGTCGGCGATTTCCTGCTGTGTGAGGTTTTCCTTGAGGTACAAAGTCTTTGCCCATTCCTTTTTCTGGGCATTCGTCAAATCTGCCATAAATCGTCCTTTTTAGTTGTAAATCACGTTACAAAATTGCATGAAAAAGCGGGGTTTGTAAAAGCGCGTACGCATGATGACGGGTTACAGCGTTATGATAACGCCAGAAAACGTTATGATGCGGACGCGGTTTCCTGGTGCCATGGGAATGTTCTATTTTCGCACCATCGAAAGGCGGGGAAACCGCTGGTAAAGACATGACGATGAGCAGATTTTTCAATATTACAACGAGTGACGACGGCACCAGTACGATATTCCTGTACGGGGACATCGGAGACTATACGGAGGTGCAAAGCGGGCGCATAGCCCAGGAACTGATGGAAGCCGAACGCGTGAGCCGACGCATCCATGTGCGTATCAACAGCAACGGCGGGGAAGTGTACAGCGGCATTGCGATATTCAACGCCCTGCGCCATAGCCAGGCCGACATCCGCATTTATGTGGATGGCATAGCCGCCAGCATGGCCAGTGTGATAGCCCTTTGCGGCAAGCCCGTAGAAATGAGCAAATATGCCCGTCTGATGCTGCACAGTGTGAGCGGCGGGTGTTACGGCAACAAGCAGGACCTGCAGCGTTGCATGGAAGAGATAGAAAGCCTGGAAGGCAGCTTGAGTGAAATCTATGCCGAGCGGCTGGGCATGAGCAAGGAAGAAGTGAAACAGACCTATTTTGACGGCGAGGACCATTGGCTGACCGCCAAGGAAGCCCTGGACCTCGGTTTCATAGACGACATCTATGATGCAGACCCCGTGCCGGCAGACAGTACACCGGCGCAGATATATACTTTATTCAATAACCGGCTCGTTGAGCCACAAAAAAACAGAGAAGACATGAATCTGGAAGACGTAAAGAAACGCCCGCGCTTCAAGGACTGCGCGAGTGATGCGGATGTGTTCCGCCTGATGGACCAACTGGAGGAAGAGGCAGGCAAGGTACCTATCCTTACGAAAGAGAACACCGACCTGAAGGCCAAGGTGAAGACCTACGAAGACAAGGCTGAAGCCGAAGACCTTGCCGCCCGCAAGCAGCTGCTTGACGCAGCCGAGCAGGACGGTCGCATTGATGCGACTACCCGCCCCATCTACGAAAACCTTTTGGCCAATGACCGCGAGAACGGCGAAAAGGCCCTGGCCCAACTGCCGGTAAAGCGCCGTGTGATGGAAGACCTGCATCTGGAACCGAATGGTGAAGAAAGCCCCTGGAACAGGCGCATGCGAGAAATTAAGGACAAACGTAAAAAGTGATTGAACTATGGCAATAATTGTAAGAAACACGAATTACAGCGGCGAGGTACTGGAACAGTTGCTGACGCTTGCCGCTACGAGCAATGAGATTGTGGAAAAGGGGCTGATCATGGTGATTCCCGGTGTGGAGAAGAAAATCAGCCTGCCGCGCCTGAAGACCGGCAAGATGCTCCAGAAGCGCAAGGAGAACCCCGGCGTGGAGGATTCGAAGGGCAACTTCAACTACGACGAAAAGAGTCTTGACCCGGTGGACTTCATGGCCTTTACGGTGTTTAACCCCCGCACGTTCGAGAACATCTGGCGCAAATGGCAGCCGAAGGGCAACCTGGTATTCTCGGAACTTCCGCCCGAAGCGCAGAACGCCCTGCTTGCCGAGTTGGCCAAGCGGGTACAGTTTGAACTGGGTGACCACTATGTGAACGGTGAATATGGGGATGATGACGACCACTTGTTTAACGGCATCCTGACCCAGATGGCCAAGGATACTGAGGTGATTGTGGTGGACAGCGCAGAATCGACCATGCTGGGCAGACTGAAAGCCATGCGTGCGAAGATTCCCGTGGCCATCCGCAACAACCCGGACCTCCGCATTCTGATGAGCGTGAACGACTTTGACAAGTATGATGACGAGCTGACCCAGCGCGAGTCCAAGAACACGAGCGAAACCGATGTGAATGCCCGCCGCTACAAGGGCATTACCATTGAGACGCTTGCGGCCTGGCCCGATGATCTGATTGTGTGCACCCTCTGTTCGCCCGATGCCGGCGGCAACCTGTTTGCGGCTGTGAACTTGCAGGACGATGAAGACGTGATTCAGATTGACAAGATCTCGAACGCGAGCGAACTGTACTTCTTCAAGATGCTGATGAAGGCTGACACGAACATTGCCTTCGGTGAAGAAGTGGTGGTGCTGGACAAGCGAAGCAACCCCGTGTTCAAGGCGAGCGAGAAGAAGATTTCAGTTGACCCTGCCAGTGTGACCCTTGAGGCAACCGGTGGCAGTGAAGAAGTGACCGTGACCGCCAGCGGAGAATATGAGATAGGCAGTGCCCCTGCCGGCTTCAAGGTGGAAGCGACGGATAAAGGCGTGAAGATTTCGGCCGGTGCAAACAGTGGCAGTCAGAAAACCGGTACACTGACCCTTACGCTCAATGCCGACCGCAGCAAGACGGCCAAGATTACCATTACCCAAAACCAGAAAGGATAAGATGGTATGGCAAAATTGAAGTATCTGGTAATTCACTGTACGGCAACCCCGGAGGGGCGTGAGGTATCATCGGCGGACATCCGGAAGTGGCACACTTCGCCCGTAAGCCAGGGTGGCAGAGGTTGGAAACAGGTGGGCTACACCGACCTGTTCCACCTGCAGGGCGGTGTGGAACGCTTGGTGAACAACAACGAGGATGCGCAGGTGGATCCCTGGGAAGTGACCAACGGAGCCAAGGGGTACAACAGCGTGAGCCGCCACATTGTGTATGCCGGCGGTGTGGCCAAGGACGGCAAGACCCCGAAGGACACCCGCACCGGCTGCCAGAAAAAGGCACTGGAGAAGTATGTGAAGGACTTCCATCGCAGATTCCCGGATGTGCGCATTGTGGGACACAACGAGCTGGCGGCCAAAGCCTGCCCCAGTTTCGATGTACAGAAATGGCTGAAAGAAATAGGTATTAACCAATAATAAAAGAAGCAATCAATGAAACGAATTATGCTGTTTATGATGCTGATGCTGGGAACAGTATCGGCTGTGATGGCCCAAGGGGCCGATGTTCCGGCAACGGACTATGACGCAATGATTGGCACCTTTGCCGGTTTCGTCGGCGGTGTGGTGGTGCTTACTGAAGGGTTGAAAGGTTTGTTCCCCAACATGAAAGGCTGGGTGACGCAACTGGTGAGCTGGTGTGTGGGCCTGGTGTGCGCGATGCTACTGTGGTGGCTTGATGCCGGATTTGTGAGTGATGTGAGCTGGGACATTGCCTTGCTCTATGGTTTTGGTGCCTCACTTGTAGCCAATGGGGTAGCCGACACGGGACTGGTGCAATGGGTTATCGGACTATTCCGAAAGAAACGCGAGGAAGCAGAATAAAAGGTTGACTGACTAAAAAACGGGTGGTATGGACTTTAGCGAGATCATGAACATTATTCTTAGCGGCGGCCTTGTGGGCACTGCAGCAGCCATCGGTTCCCTGCGTGCTACGGTGAGGAAAGCGAAAGCGGAAGCGATGAAAGCCGAAGCCGACGCAGAGGGTGTGCGTGTGGATAACGCAGAACATGCCACCCGCGTTTTGGTGAGCAATATTGTGGTACCCTTAAAAGAAGAACTGAATGCAACAAGAAAAGACCTGCAGGCCAACAAGCGCGAAATGGCGCGACTGCGCAAGGCCATTGACACTGCCAACAGTTGCCGCCATCATGATGACTGTCCTGTGCTTGGCGGGCTGCGCAAGCAGCAGGAAGAGCACGACGGTGGAGAAGACACAGACGGAATCGGCAAGCGCCGACAGCGCGAGCGGAAGCCGACGGGCGGGACTGGTGATGGCGGGGATACCGGCGAGTTCGGTGAAGCTGACTATACCGGCGGACAGCCTCCGTAAGCTTCCTGAAGGTGCCGTGTACCGTGGCAAGAGCGGACAGGCCAACCTGACCGTAGGCAGTGACGGCAAGGG
>NZ_JAJKHN010000015.1:0-88396 GCF_020982715.1 Bacteroides sp. 1_1_30 | reverse complement strand
AAATCAAGAGAAAAGCTCACGTAAAGCAAAGCTTTTCTCTTGATTTTTTAGAAAGAGGAACATTTACTGAATATCCCAACTTAAACTTCAATTATTTTGTTGTCTTCACTACAAATCCGTAATAGATTTACAAACCTTGTATTTCTTCTGCCGACAGACCTGTTATCTGTGAAATAGTATTAATAGGAATATTCAAAGCCTTCATATTACGTGCTGTTTCTCTTTTTTCTTCCGCACGTCCTTCTGCACGACCTTCTGCACGACCTTCTACACGTCCTTCTACACGTCCTTCTACACGACCTTCCGCGCGACCCTCTGCGCGGCCTTCCGCACGTTCTGTCAATATATTATCTTTCAATATTACAATATTATCCAAATGACGATAATATGCTTCAAGTTCAGTTTTCGTCATTTTATCGAGTTTCAATCGTTCACGAGCCTCCGTCAAACCGGGAGCAGTAGCACTATCTGGTATATCACCTGTATTCAAATAACAAATCCATTCTTCCAACGGACTCTTGGCAACCTGATTAAAGTCATTCACCTTTAATATATAATATTCAGGATAAAGCTGGCTGACAGCATCGACCTTAAACGTCTGTTTCTGAAATGGAGTCAACTCCAGCACATCATTCTGATGAATCCCTCTAAACTCCGTTTTACCATGATATACTATATCCTTTCCATTGCCTAATGAAAAATAGACAATATTAACGCTATACACTTTACGTACTTTATCATAACCTTCTCCACGATTGATGTACTCGGTCACCAATTTAGAAGTACCAAACAACATACGTTGGAAATAAGCATACTCATTGTTATTCTGAACTTCAATCAGAATAAGTTCTCCTTTAGAGTTCTCCGCAAGCATATCAACACGATTATACTTATCAAACTCATCTTCTTGATTTCCTTCACTTTCCAACAATTTCTGAATGACAATCTTTTCATTGAGAAGAGTAGTCAGAAAGCCTTCAAGAACTGCAAAATTGGCTTTATTACGCAATAAGCGTTTCATAGCCCAATCGAAACGAATATAATTACTAGCCATAGGTTCGTCTCCTTTCCCTTTTTCTTTTTTCATGCAAACAAAGGTAAGCAGAAAATGTTTAATATCAAGTATATATATCCGATAAAATGACTCATCCTACCTTTATATAGACTACCGATCGTCCCGCTCCATACTTTTTTAAAATCCCTTTTTCAATAAATGCATTAATATCCTGCAATGCCTGTGTTTTTGTCTTTCCAACAAGTAAGGCATAATCCTGCCGATTAATACATGGATTCTTTTCTAAGAATTTATTTAATCGCTGCAAGCACTTTTCTTCTGCTAATGGATTCTTCACACGAAAAGGCGAATGATAACGTTGTAATACCAATTCAGTCTCAATATCCTTCTTAAACTGACGGTTGATTCTCAAATTAATATCTTTAAGAGATACTGACGGTGAACGCAAGTCTTTTGAATCAGTCACTTCTTTGTTCACATTCAAAGAAAGAGTAAAATAACCAATATCACCCAATTCAACGGAAAATCCCTTCAAAAGCAAATGTCTTAGTTCTTTCGAGATAGCTTCTATGACACCTACCACTTGCGCATGAGGCATATGCTGAAATGCAGTCACTTGTTCTACAAATTCTTCGGCTGTATAACTGCCCTTCAGTACGACACGTGCATGCAAAGGTTGTTCTTCCCCACTTTTTGTGAGATCGGGAGTCTCATAAAGATCATAATTTACACTCATTATTTATTAGTATTTCATTAGGAAAGATTAAACTCCACTTCCCTATATATTAATTATTTATCATGCTATTGAATTTTCGTTCGACTTAAGTCAAGCGATAGTTTTAGTTAAGTCAAGCGATAGTTCAACTTAAGTCAAACGAAAACCAACTTACTAATGAGACAAATGTACGTAGAATATAGAGAAACTAACCTATACCAATTGATATTTTATTTCCTGCAATAAAATGTAAATCTTAAGATTTTATTAAATTCTCCTTATAATATAAGGTAGGGAGAATCTTTTTTTTTACTTTTGTCCCCGAATATTGTGGTACAAGCCATTATAAAAGAAAGAATTATGCAGAAAAACCTTGTCATTGTCGAGTCTCCGGCAAAAGCAAAAACGATTGAAAAGTTTCTGGGGAAAGATTTCAAAGTCCTTTCTAGTTACGGACACATACGCGATCTGAAGAAGAAAGATTTCAGTATCGACGTAAATAATGATTTTAAACCCAGCTACGAAATCCCGGCAGACAAAAAGGCGCTGGTTAGCACACTAAAGACAGAAGCTAAAGAGGCAGAAACCGTATGGCTCGCATCCGATGAGGACCGCGAGGGAGAGGCGATTGCCTGGCATCTGTATGAGGTCTTAAAACTAAAACCGGAAAACACAAAACGAATCGTATTTCATGAAATTACGAAGAGCGCTATCTTAAAAGCTATTGAACAACCACGCGACATTGACCTCAACCTCGTAAATGCACAGCAAGCACGACGGATTCTGGACCGTATCGTAGGTTTCGAACTCTCTCCCGTACTTTGGAGAAAAGTGAAACCGGCACTCTCTGCCGGACGTGTTCAGTCTGTTGCCGTCCGCCTGATCGTTGAACGTGAACGTGAAATACATGCTTTCAAAACGGAAGCTGCTTATCGCGTCACTGCCGTATTCCTCGTCCCGGACGCGGATGGAAAGCTGGTGGAAATGAAAGCCGAACTAGCTCGCCGTATCAAAACAAAAAAAGAAGCAAAGGCTTTCCTCGACGCTTGTCAGGGAGCGAGCTTTGCAATCGATGATATTACCACCCGCCCGATCAAGAAAACGCCTCCTGCTCCGTTTACAACATCTACTTTGCAACAGGAAGCCGCACGCAAACTGGGATATACCGTAGCGCAGACCATGATGCTCGCGCAGCGTTTATACGAATCGGGATTCATCACTTACATGCGTACGGACTCTGTCAACCTCTCGGAATTTGCAACGGCTGGCAGTAAAGACGCTATCATCAAAATGATGGGCGACCGCTATGTACATCCCCGCCATTTCGAGACCAAGACCAAGGGTGCACAAGAAGCTCACGAGGCCATCCGCCCTACTTATATAGAAAACCAATCCGTTGAAGGAACAGCACAGGAGAAAAAACTGTATGACCTGATCTGGAAACGCACCATTGCTTCACAAATGGCAGATGCGGAACTGGAAAAGACGACTGCTACCATAACGATAAGTGGCAGCAGCGATGTATTTACAGCTATCGGCGAGGTAATTAAGTTCGACGGTTTCCTGCGTGTGTACCGTGAATCTTATGATGACGACAACGAACAGGAAGATGAAAGCCACCTGCTTCCTCCTTTGAAGAAAGGCCAGAAGTTGGAACATGGCCCTATCATCGCAACCGAACGTTTCACCCAACGCCCTCCACGCTATACGGAAGCAAGTCTTGTACGCAAGTTGGAAGAACTGGGCATCGGACGCCCATCTACGTATGCACCTACCATCTCTACCATCCAACAACGTGAATATGTGGAGAAAGGTAATAAAGACGGAGAAGAACGTCAGTTTAATGTCATGACATTAAAGGATCATCAGATTAAAGACGAAAATCATACTGAAATTACCGGCGCAGAAAAAGCTAAATTACTACCAACGGATATTGGCACTGTGGTAAATGATTTCCTTACCGAATATTTCCCGGACATTCTGGATTTCAACTTTACCGCCAGCGTAGAAAAGGAATTTGACGAAATTGCAGAAGGAGAAGTAAAGTGGACTTCTATCATGAAGAATTTCTATGATAAGTTCCACCCGTCTGTAGAAAGCACGTTGGCTATCAAGACAGAACATAAAGTAGGCGAACGCATCCTGGGAGAAGACCCGGAGACAGGAAAACCCATTTCCGTTAAGATTGGCCGCTTCGGTCCTGTTGTACAGATTGGTACTGTAGAAGATGAAGAAAAACCACGCTTTGCACAAATGAAGAAGGGCCAGTCCATGGAAACCATTACATTGGAAGAAGCACTGGAATTATTCAAATTACCTCGTACATTGGGCGAATATGAAGGAAAGACAGTCAGTGTCGGTGTAGGCCGTTTCGGTCCGTATATCCTGCATAATAAGGTATATGTATCGCTCCCTAAAGGACTCGACCCGATGGAAGTTACTTTAGAAGAGGCGGAACAACTCATTTTAGACAAACGCCAGAAAGAAGTGGAACGCCACATCAAGAAGTTTGAAGAGGAACCGGAACTCGAGATTCTGAACGGACGCTATGGACCTTATATTACCTATAAAGGTTCCAATTATAAAATCCCCAAAGATATTGTCCCACAGGATTTAACGCTGAAAAGTTGTCTCGACTTAATCAAGCTTCAAGACGAAAAAGGAGCGAATCCAGCACCAAAAAAGAAGTTTTCGAAAAAGAAGTAAGAAAATAAAATAAGAATGATGGCAGATATATAAATCTTTTTATATATTTGCCATTTATTTTACTTATTTTCAAAAACTTATGAGACAAACAATATTTGTAAAAACATTAATGGGTCTATTTTGTGCCCCATTAATATGTGGTTGTGTAGACGACCAGCGTGATTTATTTCAAGAGCCGGAAAAACTTCCCAAAGAAAGCTTTTTTGATTTCAACATGAACCAGAATCTGGCTATAGACATTGACTATGGCTTCAAGGAAGATTATGTGGTTCTTTTTGAGATTTATGATCAAGACCCGATTGAAGTAAACGATAAAGATGGTAGCTGGAAGAAAAAAGACATAGAACCTTTCTACCGTGCCGCCACCAGCAAAAAGGGAACGTTCAATGAAGATGGAATAACTATACGGGCAGATATTTCAGAAGTATGGTTATCATCCGACTATTTAGGTGCAGCATCGCCTGTAAAACTCACAATTGGCGAAGGCCACCGTATTTCTTTCAACCAAAATGAGTATATTCAATCTCTACTCGCAAAAGCATCAACACCCGTCAGCAGAGGAGTGACAACCAATCAGCATAAATATCAGGATGACTGGATGCTTCTACCCAATGTAGACTGGAACGACAACGGACGTCCCAATAACTTATCTGCAGAAAAAAACATTCCGCCTGCCAGCGTACTTTATAATATAAAAAACGTTTTTAGAAAAACGGACGGGAAAAGCATTCGTGACAACTATCCCGAATTCTTTAACGGAAAAATGATATCAGACATCCCTATCACTAAAGAAACCGAAGTAAGTCTTGTATTTGTCAATAGTACTGCCGCTTGGTACAACACTGTGGGATATTACACCTATCCTACTGGCGAAACACCAACTCTGGAAAATATCCAAAAGGTACTGGCATTTCCAAATGCTTCTCCTGTTTATAAAACAGCCGGAGTGGGTGCTTTAGTTTGTGGCGATGAAGTTAAATTGAAATACTGGAACGAAAAAGAAGGTAAATTTGAAGAAAAATTTCCTGCTGGGATCACTATTGGTTGGTGTCTGCAAGGCATGGGATTCAGAAGCAAGCCTTTAGATGAATACGTTCAAGGTGACCTTGTTCAAGGCATGGGAACCCGATACTCTACTACCATTTTGAACAAAGCGGGAAGTGATGGCATAAAGAGACAAAGAACCGTATCACTGCGAGATACAGAATCCAATCAAATTGTAGCAATAGGATTTGAAGATAATATAGACTTAGATTATTGCGATGCCATTTTCTATATCCATACTTCCGAAAAAAATGCGATTGATGAAGAAGTAGTTCCTCCTTTGCCCGAAGATCCTGAAGTTCCAACTGATGAAGACAACTACACCACTTACTCCGGAATATTGACATTCGAGGACTTATGGCCGGAACAGGGAGATTATGACATGAATGATGTCATGATACGATATAAGAGTAAAGTATATAAATCCATACTGACAAATCGAGTATACAAAATTGTTGATGAATTCACTCCGTTTCACCGAGGAGGTTATTTGATAAACGGCTTTGGCTATCAATTACATAACATCGCTAACAGCGATATTAGTGACGTTTCTATTGAAGGGCCTTCTTATGCCTCCAAATCTCAATATATGCCTGGGAAAACAGAGACCGGCCAATCTCATCCTACAATTTTATTATTTGATAACATGAGGATTTTTGACGGAAAAGAAGAAGCAGACAAAAAGTATACTGTAACAATTCAAGTGAATGATGTAAGCTCAAAAAACGTATTACCACCTTATAATCCGTTTATTTTCGTAGAGTCAGATAAAACCAGAGGTAGAGAAGTGCATTTGGTAAAATATCCCCCTACAGATAAAGCCAATCCATCACTATTAGGCACTGGAAAAGATGTTTCCAGACCTGACGAGGGATTATATTATGTTTCGATAGACTTAATGCCATTTGCTCTCAATATGCCAATTAGCGAATTCCCTATCCCTGAAGAAGGCGTAAGGATAGACGAATCATATCCGAAATTTGCAACATGGGTTAAATCTAATGGGGCACAAGCCAAAGACTGGTACAAATACCCTAAAAAATAACAGTCATCAACAATAATGAAAAGTCAGACTAGGATTAAACTTAGTCTGGCTTTTTCATTTGATCTTAAAACCTTTATCAGGAAATAACATATCAAACACAATCACAAATATAAAAACAGATGTCACTAGGATATTCATTGTCAATAAAGAAATGTGATAAGGCCAGGAAAGCAGTAAAGCTAAAGCAACCACAGCAATAATATGCGATAAAAAGAAGAATACGAATCGGCCTGGTATCCGAATTAAACCGGTTAGTCACCCAAATGGTGTGTTACCACAACATCTAGACAGCAAACCACAAGATGGTTTCTTTCAATAATCCTGCCCAAGTAAGATTATGGAGCAAATAATGTGAAAGCTGCGTGACCGAGAAAACATAGATCAGGTCAAACAGCAGTTCGGAATAAGAGACAGTAGCAGTTTCCGTTTCTCTCTTCCGAAGTAAGGGATGGGGGGAATAAAACATACGGGATTCCTTTTATATATAAAAGAAACCCCGCAGAAGTATATTTTGTTCAGAGAAAGTCTTACATTCTGGAAGGAACCTCAATACCCAGCAAGTTCATTCCCAAACGAACAACTTTGGCTACATTAGCAGACAGAGCGATACGGAATACTTTCACCGCCTCATTCTCTTCACGCAAAATGCTAAAATCGTGATAGAATTGATTGTATTCTTTCACTAAATCATAGGTATAATTAGCGATAATAGACGGGCTATAATCTTCACCGGCTTGTTTTACAACAGCCGCAAAGTCAGCCACCATCTGAATCAAGCCTTCTTCTTTCTCGCTTAATTCAATGCCAGCCGGAATCTGTTCAGGAATGACAATACCCGATTCTGCCGCTTTCCGGAGCACCGACTGAATACGTGCATAAGTATATTGGATAAATGGACCTGTATTGCCATTGAAGTCAATAGATTCTTTCGGATTGAACGTCATGTTCTTACGGGCATCCACTTTCAGGATGAAATATTTCAAAGCTCCCAGACCAACGATACGGGCAATATCATCCGCTTCTTCCTGTGTCAAACCATCCAGTTTTCCGAGTTCTTGTGAAGTTTCTTTAGCAGTGGAAATCATTTCTTCCATCAAGTCGTCAGCGTCCACCACAGTACCTTCACGTGACTTCATCTTACCTTCCGGCAGTTCCACCATTCCGTAAGAGAAGTGAACGAGGCTCTTACCCCATTCGAAACCAAGCTTATCAAGCAAAATAGAAAGTACCTGGAAGTGATAATTCTGTTCATTACCCACTACATAAATCATTTTATCAATCGGATAATCTGCAAAACGGAGTTTAGCCGTACCGATATCCTGTGTCATATAGACAGAAGTACCGTCACCACGGAGGAGTAATTTGTGGTCCAGTCCTTCGGCAGTCAGGTCAGCCCATACGGAACCATCCTCTTTTTTGAAGAAGAAGCCTTTTTCCAGTCCTTCCATTACCTTTTCTTTTCCTTCGAGGTAGGTATTGGATTCATAATATATCTTGTCGAAGCTGACGCCCATCTTTTTATAGGTTTCGTCGAATCCGGCGTATACCCAGTTGTTCATCATTTCCCACAATCCGCGTACTTCGGGATCGCCAGCTTCCCACTTCACCAACATTTCACGGGCTTCCTGCATCAAAGGAGATGCTGCCTCGGCTTTCGCCTTAGCCTCATCGTCACTCATTCCCTGCGCTGTAAATCCAGCCATCAGTTCTGCCAGTTCCGCTTTATAATGTTTATCGAAAGAGACATAATAATCGCCTACCAGATGGTCGCCTTTCTTTCCGGAAGTCTCCGGAGTTTCGCCATTTCCATATTTCTTCCATGCCAGCATGGATTTACAGATATGGATACCACGGTCGTTTACGATATTAGTCTTTACTACCTTATTGCCGTTGGCAGCTACAATGTTAGCCAATGCGTTACCTAAAAGGTTGTTACGCACGTGTCCCAAGTGAAGCGGTTTGTTTGTATTCGGAGAAGAATACTCGATCATTACCAACGGAGAAGTTTCGGCAGCTTTTACCAGACCATATTGCTCGTCAGCCTGAATCTCATTGAGCAGTTCAATCCAGGTAGCCGATGCGATAGTCAGGTTCAGGAAACCTTTTATCACATTAAAGGCAGCTACAGCCGGTTCATTAGCCTTCAGATATTCACCGATCTCCTGTGCCGTCTGTTCCGGTCCTTTTCTCGACATCTTCAAAAAAGGGAACACGACCAGTGTCAAATGTCCTTCAAATTCTTTCTTTGTTTTTTGCATTTGCACCATCTTTTCAGGGACTTCCTGACCGTAGAGTGCTTTCAGTCCGCTGATAACGGACGCTACAAGTTTATCTTCTATCTTCATAATCAAGTTATTTCTTGCGCACAAAGATACAAAAAAAGGAGACGCATCGCGTCTCCTCTCCTAATTTCTTTCAACTATCTATCTTATTCAACAGCTGCAGATAATTCAGCACCAGCTTTAAATTTAGCTACTTTCTTAGCAGGAATAGTAATAGTTGCCTTTGTAGAAGGGTTAATACCAGTTCTTTCAGCTCTTTCGCTTACAGAGAAAGTACCAAAACCTACGAGAGATACTTTGTCACCAGCTTTCATAGCATTAGTAACTGAAGTGATGAAAGCATCAAGTGCTTTTTTTGCATCGGCTTTGCTCATTTGAGCTTCAGCAGCCATTGCGCTAATAAGATCAGACTTATTCATAATACGTAAAATGATTAATTAATATATATGTTACACAAAAGATTATCCCACAATGGATTAATTCCACAAATATAGCCGAACAAAACAACATATCAAATAAAAACATAAAAAAAACGCAGCAAATTATTGAAAAAGAGCTAATAGGAAGCGTTTTTCATGCTTTAAAACAGAATTTATTCGTACTTTTGCGTCTATTATCTAAATATTCAGAAATTAAAATGATGCCAACTGTAACTAAAAACCTGATAATTATCAATGTACTAGTATTTTTCGGGACAATCGTAGCCCAACGTTACGGCCTGGATTTAACGAATTATCTGGGATTACATTTTTTCCTCGCAAGTGACTTTAATCCGGCACAGCTTATCACTTATATGTTCATGCACGGCGGATTCAGCCACATTTTCTTTAATATGTTTGCCGTTTTTATGTTCGGACCGATTCTCGAACAAACCTGGGGACCCAAACGTTTCCTCTTTTACTATATTCTCTGCGGTATCGGTGCGGGACTTATCCAGGAAGGAGTGCAGTATATTCAATATGTGATAGAATATAGCCAACATACACAAGTAAATTTGATAGGCTATGGCGTTATTTCTATGGAGCAATACTTGAACATGTTGACCACCGTAGGTGCTTCGGGAGCCGTTTACGCCATATTGCTGGCATTTGGTATGCTATTTCCCAATAACCGACTGTTCATCTTTCCGCTGCCTTTCCCTATCAAAGCGAAGTTTTTCGTGATAGGATATGCCGCAATCGAATTATGGGCAGGGCTTGCCAACAGCACCGGAGATAATGTTGCTCACTTTGCTCACCTGGGAGGAATGTTATTCGGATTAATCCTGATTTTGTATTGGAGAAAAAAAAGCAATAACAATGGGACATATTATAGCTGATTTAAAGGAGACATTCAGAAGAGGAAATATTTTCATCCAACTGATTTATATCAACGTAGGCATCTTTCTGATCGGCACGTTGATTAACGTTTTCCTGCGACTTTTTGAAGTAAGTACCTCCGACATATTCGGTATATTTGCCTTACCGGCATCCTTTATCGGGTTTATGCATCAACCGTGGTCGCTATTTACTTATATGTTTATGCATGCCGGCATCCTGCATATTTTATTCAATATGCTCTGGCTGTATTGGTTCGGAAGTTTGTTTCTCTACTTTTTCTCGGCCAAACATTTAAGAGGACTATATGTATTAGGAGGTATCTGTGGAGGTTTACTGTATATGATCGCCTACAATGTATTTCCTTTATTCAGTTCGCAAGTGGTAGGCTCAACATTGGTAGGAGCTTCGGCTTCCGTATTAGCCATCGTAGCCGCTACGGCTTATCGTGAGCCTAATTACAGGGTGCAACTTTTTCTTTTCGGTGCTATCCGTCTCAAATATCTGGCACTGGTTGTCATCGGAATCGATGTATTATCCATCACCTCAAGTAATGCCGGAGGACATATCGCCCACCTGGGCGGTGCTCTTGCTGGACTCTGGTTTGCCGCCAGCCTAAATAAAGGAACTGATTTGACTTCCTGGATCAACTGGATTCTGGATGGTTTCATCTCCTTGTTTCAGAAGAAAACATGGAAACGGAAACCGAAAATGAAGGTACACTATGGAAACAGTGCCACCGGTCGCGAGAAGGATTATGATTACAATGCCCACAAAAAAGCACAGTCTGATGAAGTGGACCGTATTTTGGAAAAACTAAAAAAATCCGGTTACGACAGTCTGACAACTGAAGAAAAGAAAAGCTTGTTCGACGCAAGCAAAAGATAAAAGAATGGAACATATTGGCAAATTTGTCGCATATCTGATACTTGCTGTCAACGCTCTCTTCGTGGGAACGTTGATATTAAGTGCTTATAGCCCTTACCTTAACCCGAAAATAAACCCACTTGCTTCCAGCTTGGGACTTGCATTTCCGATATTCCTGACGATTAATCTGATTTTTATCGGCTTCTGGGCATTCGTCAACTACCGCTATGCGCTCTTGCCTGCCATCGGTTTTCTGATTTGTATTCCGCAGATACGAACTTATATTCCTTTTAACTCCACCACTAAGACCATACCGGAAGGAAGCATCAAAATCCTATCCTATAACGTAATGAGTTTCAACAATCTGGAGAAGAAAGATGGAAAGAACCCTGTATTATCTTATCTTGTAGATAGCAACGCCGATATTATCTGTCTGCAAGAATATAACACCGCTACCAACAAGAAATACCTGACGGAACAGGATATTAAAAAAGCATTGAAAGCCTATCCTTACCAATCCGTCCACCAACAAGGGAAAGGAGATGTGCAACTTGCCTGTTTCTCCAAGTTCCCCATACTCTCGATACATCCCATCAAATATGAAAGTAATTATAACGGTTCCATGAAATATGTATTGAATGTAAATAACGACACTCTTACATTAATCAACAACCACCTGGAATCCAACAAACTCACCAAAGAAGACAGAGGGATGTATGAGGATATGATTAAAGACCCGAATGCCAAGAAAGTAAAAACCGGACTTAGGCAATTAATCAGAAAACTGGCGGAAGCATCGGCTATCCGGGCTTCACAAGCTGATTCTGTGGCTAAAGCCATTGCAGCATGTAAATATCCGACAACTATCGTATGCGGCGATTTCAACGACGGTTCTATCTCGTATACACATCGCATCCTGACTCAAAAACTAGACGATGCATTCACACAGTCCGGTAAAGGATTGGGCATTTCCTACAATCAGAACAAGTTCTATTTCCGCATAGACAATATCTTGATCAGCCCCAACCTGAAAGCCTACAATTGCACGGTAGACCGGTCTATCAAAGCATCAGACCACTACCCGATCTGGTGCTATATCAGTAAACGATGAGAACTGAAAACTCTAATAAAAAACACTTATGATGATTAAAAAGACACTAACCATTTTAGCAGTAAGTTGTATGATGTACTCCTGTGCTACGAAAACAGAAAGCAATCCTTTCTTTACAGAGTTTCAAACCCAGTATGGTGTTCCTTCTTTCGACAAGATTAAATTGGAGCACTATGAACCTGCCTTCCTGAAAGGGATAGAAGAGCAGAATCAAAACATCGAAGCTATCATCGAAAGTCCGGAAATTCCGACATTCGAAAATACAATTGTAGCTTTGGATAACAGCGCACCTATCCTGGACCGTGTGAGCGCCATTTTCTTCAATATGACAGATGCGGAAACGACTGACTCACTAACCGCACTTTCCATCAAACTGGCACCGGTTCTTTCAGAACATGATGATAATATCTCTCTGAACGAGAAACTGTTTAAGCGCGTGAACGACGTCTATCAAAAGAAGGATTCGCTGAACCTGACATCGGAACAAGAACGTCTGCTGGACAAGACTTATAAAAGATTTGTCCGTTCCGGAGCAAACCTTAATGCCGAAGACCAAACCCGCCTCCGCGAAATCAACAAGGAACTTTCTACACTCGGCATTACTTTCAGCAACAATATACTGAATGAGAATAATGCTTTCAAACTCTTCGTTGACAAAGAAGAAGATCTGGCAGGATTGCCCGAATGGTTCCGCCAAAGCGCCGCTGAAGAAGCAAAAGCAGCCGGACAACCCGGAAAATGGCTATTCACCCTGCATAATGCCAGCCGCCTGCCTTTCCTGCAATATTCAGAAAATCGCCCGCTTCGGGAACAAATATACAAAGCTTACATCAACCGCGGTAACAACAACGACGAAAACGATAACAAGGAAAATATCCGTAAGATCGTTTCTCTCCGCCTGGAAAAAGCTAAATTATTAGGTTTCGACTGCTATGCAAACTTCGTTCTCGACGAAACGATGGCAAAGAACGCCAGTAACGTAATGAGCCTTCTAAACAACCTTTGGAGCTATGCACTGCCAAAAGCAAAAGCGGAAGCTACCGAACTTCAGAAATTAATGGATAAGGAAGGCAAAGGAGAAAAACTGGAAGCATGGGATTGGTGGTATTATACCGAGAAACTACGGAAAGAAAAATACAACCTGTCCGAAGAAGATACAAAACCTTACTTCAAGCTGGAGAATGTGCGCAATGGCGCTTTCACTGTAGCCAACAAGCTATATGGTATCACTCTTACCAAGCTCGAAGGTGTCCCTACCTACCATCCTGATGTGGAAGTCTTCGAAGTGAAAGACGCAGACGGTTCGCAACTCGGTATCTTCTACGTCGATTATTTCCCACGCTCCGGAAAAAGCGGTGGCGCATGGATGAGCAACTACCGCGAACAACAAGGAGATACCCGTCCGTTAGTATGCAATGTTTGCAGCTTTACCAAACCGGTAGGCGATACTCCCTCTCTATTGACAATGGATGAAGTAGAAACTTTGTTCCACGAATTTGGGCACGCTCTGCATGGACTGCTGACAAAATGTGAATACAAAGGAACATCAGGCACTAATGTAGTATGCGATTTTGTAGAACTTCCTTCTCAAATCAATGAACACTGGGCTACTGAACCGGAAGTACTGAAAATGTATGCCAAACATTATCAGACAGGAGAAGTGATACCCGACGAAATCATCAAAAAGATACTGCAACAGAAGACTTTCAATCAGGGCTTCATGACTACCGAATTACTGGCTGCCGCCATCCTCGACATGAACCTGCACACCGTAACAGATGTAAAGAATATAGACATGCTTGCATTCGAAAAAGAAGCCATGGACAAGCTCGGTCTCATCCCCGAAATAGCACCGCGTTATCGCGTGACTTACTTCAATCATATCATTGGTGGTTACGCAGCCGGATACTACAGCTATCTATGGGCCAATGTACTGGATAATGATGCTTTTGAAGCCTTTAAAGAACATGGTATCTTTGATAAAAACACCGCCGACCTCTTCCGTCACAACGTATTGGAGAAGGGCGACAGCGAAGACCCGATGGTGCTTTACCGGAATTTCCGTGGAGCGGAACCAAGCTTGGAACCGCTACTGAAAAACAGAGGAATGAAATAATTCAGTAAAAAAGCCCTTAAACATCAAATATTTGAGGGCTTATTACACATGAATGTGAAAAAAAAACTATATTTGCAGCCTTGTATACGGCAAAAAGAACTTGTGTACGACAGAATTTAACTGAAAATTAAATTAAAAAAGTAATCATCATAAATTAAAAGTAAAATGCAAAACAAAGGATTTGTAAAGGTTTTTGCGGTATTACTCACGCTGGTATGCGTGTTCTACCTCTCCTTCTCCTTCGTAACACGCCATTATACCAACAAGGCGAAAGAAATTGCGAACGGCGACCCGAAAGTGGAACAAGACTACCTCGACTCTCTCTCTAACGAGAAAGTAATGCTGTGGAACTGGACACTGAAACAATGTCGTGAGATGGAGATTAGTTTAGGTTTGGACCTGAAGGGTGGTATGAACGTTATCCTCGAAGTTTCCGTACCTGATGTTATCAAAGCATTGGCAGACAACAAGCCTGACGAAGCTTTCAACAACGCATTGGCGACAGCTGCAAAACAGGCTGTCAACAGTCAGGATGATGTTATCACCCTGTTCATCAGAGAATACCACAAAATTGCTCCGGACGCAAAACTTTCCGAACTTTTCGCAACACAACAGTTGAAAGATAAAGTTAACCAGAAATCATCAGATGCAGAAGTTGAAAAAGTGCTGAGAGCAGAAGTAAAAGCTGCTGTTGAAAACTCATTCAACGTTCTTCGTACCCGTATCGACCGTTTTGGTGTTGTTCAACCGAACATCCAAAGTCTGGAAGACAAAATGGGACGTATCATGGTGGAACTTCCGGGTATCAAAGAGCCGGAACGTGTGAGAAAACTTCTCCAAGGTTCTGCCAATCTGGAGTTCTGGGAAACTTATACAGCTAGAGAAGTTCTCCCTGCCATGCAATCTGCAGACGCCAAATTGCGTGTTATTTTAGCTGAAGGAACAACAGCTGATACAGATACTATTGAAGCAGTCCTTACCGAAGCCACTCCGGTTGAGAAAAAAACTGTAAGTGCTGCCGACAGCCTTGCAGCTGCCCTGAAAGGTGACGTAACTGCTGAAGATAAGTCTGCCGCAAATATGGAAGAAATCAAAAAGCAATATCCTTTGCTGTCCATACTTCAGTTGAATTCTAGCGGACAAGGTCCCGTTATTGGTTATGCCAACTACAAAGATACTGCTGACATCAACAAATATCTGGCTATGCCGGAAATCAAAGCTGATCTTCCAAAAGACCTTCGCCTGAAATGGGGTGTTTCTCCTTCTGAATTTGACAAGAAAGGACAGACTTTCGAATTATATGCTATCAAGTCTACCGAACGTAACGGCAAAGCTCCGTTGGAAGGTGACGTAGTAACTGATGCGAAAGATGAATTCGACCAATACAGCAAACCGGCTGTAAGCATGACAATGAACTCTGACGGTGCACGCCGCTGGGCTCAGTTGACTAAGCAGAACATTGGCCGTTCCATTGCTATCGTTCTTGATAACTATGTATATTCTGCACCAAACGTAAACTCTGAAATTACAGGTGGACGTTCACAGATTACAGGTCATTTCACTCCTGAACAAGCAAAAGACTTAGCTAACGTATTGAAATCAGGTAAGATGCCGGCTCCGGCTCACATCGTACAGGAAGATATCGTTGGTCCGTCACTGGGTCAAGAATCAATCAATGCGGGTATTTTCTCATTCGTTGTAGCCCTGATTCTGTTGATGATTTACATGTGCTCTATGTACGGCTTCATCCCAGGTATGGTTGCTAACTGCGCGTTAATCCTCAACTTCTTCTTCACGCTAGGTATTCTTTCATCCTTCCAGGCTGCGCTGACAATGTCCGGTATAGCCGGTATGGTATTGTCACTTGGTATGGCTGTGGATGCGAACGTACTTATCTATGAACGTACAAAAGAAGAGCTTCGTGCAGGTAAGGGTGTGAAGAAAGCACTTGCCGACGGTTATTCAAATGCATTCTCGGCTATCTTCGACTCTAACTTAACATCTATCATCACAGGTATCATCCTGTTTAACTTTGGTACCGGTCCAATTCGTGGTTTTGCTACGACATTGATTATCGGTATCTTGGTATCCTTCTTTACTGCAGTGTTCATTACTCGTATTGTTTATGAACACTTCATGAACAAAGACAAGTGGTTGAACCTGACATTCACAACCAAGATTTCAAAGAATCTGATGACCAATACACATTTCGATTTTATGGGTACAAACAAAAAGTCCCTTATTATCGTCAGTGCAATCATCGTTGTTTGTATCGGTTCATTTGCCATCCGTGGTTTGAGTCAGAGTATCGACTTCACTGGTGGACGTAACTTTAAGGTACAATTTGAGAATCCTGTAGAACCGGAACAAGTTCGTGAATTGATCTCTAGCAAATTTGGCGACGCCAACGTAAGCGTTATTGCTATCGGTACAGACAAAAAGACCGTACGTATCAGTACAAACTACCGTATCGAAGATGAAGGCAACAATGTAGACTCTGAAATCGAATCATATCTATATGAAACCTTGAAGCCGGTATTGACTCAGAATATCACATTGGAAACTTTCATCGACCGTGACAATCACACAGGTGGTAGTATCGTAAGCTCACAGAAAGTAGGTCCGAGTATCGCAGATGACATCAAGACAGGCGCTATCTACTCCGTAGTATTGGCACTGCTCGCCATCGGTTTGTATATCTTGCTCCGTTTCCGCAACATTGCTTACAGTATCGGTTCTATCGTAGCTTTGAGTTGCGACACCATTATGATTATCGGTGCCTATTCACTGTTCTGGGGTATCCTGCCATTCTCTCTGGAAATCGACCAGACATTTATTGGTGCTATCTTGACAGCTATCGGTTACTCTATCAATGATAAGGTGGTAATCTTCGACCGTGTACGTGAGTTCTTCGGTTTATATCCGAAACGTGACAAACGAGTATTGTTCAACGACTCTCTGAACACAACGCTGGCTCGTACCATCAATACATCATTGAGTACATTGATCGTATTGCTGTGTATCTTCATCCTTGGTGGTGATTCAATCCGCAGCTTTGCATTCGCAATGATCCTGGGTGTTGTTATCGGTACATTATCTTCACTGTTTATTGCATCTCCAATTGCATACAACATGATGAAGAACAAAAAAGTCGTAGTACCAGCTACGGAAGAATAATAAACTCCACAAATAGAAAAGCCTCTTCCGAACATTCGGTAGAGGCTTTTTCTATTGATTATTAAAACAAATAGAAGCTATAAGACGTTCATCTTAAAAGAAGCTATTGTTACACTTAAAACTTGATACAATATGAAAGCAAAACAATACCACTCTCATAGATTCTTCTGTAGTAGCCCCGAGGGGAATCGAACCCCTATCTAAAGTTTAGGAAACTTCTATTCTATCCGTTGAACTACAAGGCCGCTTCAAATTTGCTTGCAAAGATAACGGTTTCTGTCGATTTAACAAGAATAAAAATGCAGGTTCCTTTCAGATATTTCAAATAATTGGCGTCAATAGGACAATAAAGTAGGATTTATTTTGATAATTCGATTAACTTTCCGACCTTTGCGCTCACAAATTGAAAGTAAAATCAGTTTTCAAATTAAATATAGTAATTAAAGTTATGGCAGACGAAATGATGGTTAAAGAATTGGAGGAAGTAGTAGTACGTTTCTCCGGCGACTCCGGCGACGGTATGCAGCTGGCCGGCAACATCTTCTCGAACGTGTCGGCTACAGTGGGAAATGACATCTGTACATTCCCTGACTATCCGGCAGACATCCGCGCCCCGCAAGGTTCGCTAACCGGTGTTTCCGGTTTCCAGGTCCACATCGGCGCCGGACAAGTTTACACTCCCGGAGACCGTTGCCACGTATTGGTGGCTATGAACCCTTCCGCACTGAAAACACAAATCAAATTCTGTAAACCGCAAGGACTTATCATCACCGACTCCGACTCATTCGAAGCCAGAGATTTGGAAAAGGCACAATTTAAAACCAACAATCCCTTTGAAGAATTAGGAATAAAACAGGAAGTATTGGAAGTTCCTATCTCTTCCATGTGCAAAGAGAGCCTGAAAGACTCCGGATTGGATAACAAATCAATTCTCCGTTGCAAAAACATGTTTGCACTCGGATTGGTTTGCTGGTTGTTCAACCGTAACCTTGCTGCTGCTGAAAAAATGCTGCGCGAGAAATTCGCCAAGAAACCCGAAATAGCAGAAGCTAATATTAAGGTATTGAACGATGGCTTCAACTACGGAGCAAACACTCATGCTTCTGTCTCTACTTATAAGATTGAAAGCAAAGCTCCGAAATCAAAAGGACTTTATACAGATATCAACGGTAATAAAGCAACCGCTTACGGACTGATTGCCGCAGCTGAAAAAGCAGGTCTGGGGCTCTACTTGGGTTCTTATCCTATCACTCCGGCTACTGATATTCTGCACGAATTAGCCAAGCATAAATCATTGGGAGTCAAAACTGTACAGTGCGAAGATGAAATAGCCGGTTGTGCTTCTGCAGTTGGTGCTGCTTTTGCCGGTGCTTTGGCAGTGACTACGACTTCCGGCCCCGGTGTTTGCCTGAAGAGTGAGGCGATGAACCTTGCTGTAATCGGTGAACTTCCATTGGTGATTGTCAATGTACAGCGTGGCGGTCCGTCTACCGGTCTTCCTACTAAATCAGAACAGACCGACTTATTACAGGCCCTTTACGGACGCAACGGCGAAAGCCCGATGCCTGTAATCGCCGCAACATCGCCGACCAACTGTTTCGACGCCGCTTATATGGCATGCAAGATTGCCTTGGAACACATGACTCCGGTTGTATTGCTGACTGATGCTTTCGTAGCTAACGGTTCTGCCGCATGGAAACTCCCTAATCTGGATGAATATCCTGCCATCAATCCTCCGTATGTGACCCCGGATATGGCCGGCAACTGGACTCCTTACCAACGTAATCCGGAAACAGGCGTACGCTACTGGGCTACTCCGGGAACTGAAGGATTTATGCACCGCATCGGTGGTCTTGAAAAGAGCAACGAAACAGGCGCTATCTCTACCGAACCCGAAAACCACAATAAGATGGTTCATCTGCGTCAGGCCAAAGTGGATAAAATTGCAGACTATATCCCCGAACTCGAAGTGTTGGGTGACGAGGACGCAGACTTATTGATTGTTGGCTGGGGCGGCACTTACGGACATCTTCGTCTGGCTATGGACTATATGCGCGAACATGGAAAGAAAGTGGCTTTCGCTCACTTCCAGTACATCAACCCGCTGCCGAAGAACACAGCCGATGTATTGCATAAATACAAGAAAATCGTGGTAGCTGAACAGAATCTGGGACAATTCGCAGGTTATTTGCGCATGAAAGTGCCCGGATTGAACATCAGCCAGTTCAACCAAGTGAAAGGACAGCCTTTCGTTACGAGAGAATTGATAGATGCATTCACTAAATTATTGGAGGAATAAAAGATGAGCGATAAAGTATATACCGTACAAGATTATAAATCAGGTCAGCCACGCTGGTGTCCGGGATGCGGTGACCACGCTTTCCTGAATTCACTGCACAAAGCCATGGCCGAATTGGGAACAGCTCCGCACGATATTGCCGTAATATCGGGTATCGGTTGTTCTTCCCGTCTGCCTTATTATGTAAATACATACGGTTTCCACACCATCCACGGACGTGCAGCCGCTGTTGCAACAGGAGCCAAAGTAGCTAATCCTAATTTGACTATCTGGCAGATTTCCGGTGACGGTGACGGTTTGGCAATTGGTGGTAACCACTTCATCCATGCATTACGCCGTAACGTCGACCTGAATATGATTCTTCTGAACAACCGTATCTACGGTTTGACAAAGGGACAATATTCACCGACTTCAGAACGCGGACTTGTCACCAAATCATCTCCTTACGGAACAGTGGAAGACCCGTTCCATCCGGCAGAGCTGGCTTTTGGCGCCCGCGGACGTTTCTTTGCACGCTGCATTGCAGTAGATGGTGCCGCTTCTGTAGAAGTGTTGAAAGCAGCAGCCAATCACAAAGGTGCTTCTGTTGTAGAAGTTCTACAAAACTGCGTGATCTTCAACGACGGAACTCACGCCAGCGTTGCCACCAAAGAAGGACGTGCCAAGAATGCTATCTATCTGGAACATGGCAAACCTATGTTATTTGGTGAAAACAAGGAGTTCGGATTGATGCAGGAAGGCTTCGGGCTGAAGGCAGTGAAACTGGGTGAGAACGGTATCACAGAAAAGGATATCCTTATCCACGACGCACACTGCCAAGATAATACGCTTCAACTGAAACTGGCTTTGATGGAAGGTCCCGACTTCCCGATTGCACTCGGTGTAATCCGTGATGTAGACGCTCCGACTTACAACGATGCTGTCGTTGAACAAATCGAAGAAATCAAAGGCAAGAAGAAATATCACAATTTCCAGGAGCTGTTGATGACTAATGAGACTTGGGAAGTGAAGTAATTCACTGCTCATCAATAATATAAAAGCTGGAGGAAGGATAAAACAATCCCTTTCTCCAGCTTTCATTATAAATACACCTCAAGTTTACTTAAAGGTCATCTTCAGTCATCCCACAGCATACTGGGCGTCACCCCACAAGCCGTGATTTGTTTCATGCCATGAAACCATTTGTTTCTCACCGAGAAACGAAATGTTTCAAGCAGGGAAACAAAGTGTTTCACGCCGAGAAACGAAATGTTTCAAGCAGGGAAACAAAGTGTTTCACGCCGAGAAACAAACAGTTCCAAACAGGGTTGGAACTAAACGGCTGCAATGAAATCAAAAGCGCTCCATTATCTCCATACACATACGCCCGTTATGGTAAGGACATTTCCAAAATCCGGCTTTATCATCCTCACGGTTGACAGTCCCATCAGCCGAAAGGCTCCAGTACCATTCACCGAAGCAAGCCGAGCCATGTACTTGAGTTACTCAAGCCTCCTACATCATTTCACTGAGTTTGAAGTATGATTAAAACATTTCATTAAATCTATAAAAGTTTGAAGTATAATTAAAACTTTTAGGCGTATGAACTTCCCTCGAATCCTTAAAAAAAGAAAAGGTTATATTGACCGAATAAAACCTTTTATGCAAAAATCTGTAATCAAGGTGTTAACAGGGCAACGCCGTGTAGGCAAAAGTTTCCTCCTTTACCAGCTTATTGAAGAAATTTTAGCAGAAGAACCGGATGCGAATATTATCTATGTCAATCTTGAAGATTTTACATTCAGTTCTCAACAAACAGCAGAAGATTTACACCCGTACATCATTTCTCATAGCAAAGAAAAAGTTAAGAATTATATCTTTATCGATGAAATACAAGATATTCCCGGGTTTGAAAAAGTCATCCGTTCGCTCCTACTCAATGAAGATAATGATATATACATTACAGGTAGTAACGCCAAGATGCTTTCAGGAGAACTCGCCACCTATTTAAGTGGCAGATATATCGAATTCAAAATATATAGTCTCTCCTATTCTGAGTTTCTTGAATTCCACGGATTAACTGAAAGTGAAACGAGTTACGAATTATATAGCCGTTATGGCGGACTTCCCTATTTATTAAATCTCCCTCTCGAAGATGAAACGGTCAATGAATATTTGAAGAGTGTATAGTCCACGATTGTATTTCGTGATGTTGTCAGTAGATACAAGTTACGCAATACTTTGTTCCTTGAGAAACTGATTCAATTTTTATCCGAAAACATAGGCAATCTCTTTTCGGCAAAGAATATCAGTGATTATTTAAAATCACAACATACCACCATATCAGTTAACCAAATACAAAGCTATACGGAATATTTAAACAATGCTTTCCTGATCCACCGGGTAGAGCGGTATGATTTGATTGGAAAACGTGTATTTGAGATAGGAGAGAAATATTATTTCGAAAATATGGGGATCCGGAACATTGTCATCGGATATCGCATTACAGACAAAGCTAAAATATTGGAAAATCTAGTGTATAACCACCTTTTATACAAAGGTTACGATATTAAGGTTGGTTATTACGGAGATAAGGAAATTGACCTTATCGGAGAAAAGAATGGAGAAAAACTATATATACAGGTCGCTTTAAAAATAGATAGCGACAAGACAGCAGAAAGAGAATTTGGAAACCTGCTAAAGATACAGGACAACTATCCCAAAATAGTGGTAACAGAAGATACATTCAGCGGAAACAGCTACGAGGGCATACGTCATTGTCCCATACGCCAGTTCTTAATGGAGTAAACCATACGATATACGAAAAATAAATGCAGTACACCATTAGGTTACCACGAGCAATCAAATCGCCTTTGGTGTGCTGCATTTACATTTGAGTCAAGTCATCTATAATACCATGGGGTTTGCTGCAAGACAGGCGGCAATGTCCATTGTTAGTTAGTAATAGACAGCTCGGTTACCTTATACGGATGCTTTACTGCTGCATGGGCAGCTTTCTGGGCAACAGCTTTCCTCGCCTCATCCAACCCTTCCGGGGCATAAGGATTCCCGACTACATTGTGTTTGAAGATGCGTTCGAACCAGGTACAGGCAGCGGTATAACGTCCAATCTTCACATCCAGATGATAGCCGTCCCGATTCAGGTGGTCGCCGATGAAAGAGGTGCGCGCATTTTGTATGGCAGTGCCCGAAGGGATGACAATCTTTATCTTATTCGCCTTAGCCGCTTTCTTCACTGCATCGGCAATAGCCTGATACATGGTCAGTTGATTGCAGTTGTAGTTTTTAAATCCACTATGCTTGGAAGTAGACGCATACGCCCAGGTTTGGTGCAGCATCAGCTTTGTTTTTTTTGGAAGGCGTACTTTTACATATTCTATGAGCTCGGGAAGAGAGGCTTCATACGTCTCATACATTCCCGAAAAAGGACTTGCCTGTTGCAGGCTGACGTAATCCCAGTCTTCATCTGCCAGCACCGCTTCCAAAGACATCTTGCCCTTTTCCCGTTTCTTTCCATCCGTACCGATTTTCCGGTAGGCATAGGCAGGAGCATTGTCACGGGCATTTTTCACATGACGTTCCAGGGAACAGCCGCCGATAAACATATTGCCGATGATGGTTGAAATGCCTTCGGCTTCTGCAAGTTCATGCAGATATTGCTCCACGGCATCCTGCGAGAAGCTGTTGCCGATGGCAAGTATCCTGACCGTTTTTTGCTGTGCATACGTTCCTCCGGCAAGAAGGAGCAGTATGCACATACAAATCACTACATTTCTATATTGCTTCATTATATTCAAATATAACTAAACTTATCGGTTATTTCTCTTTTTCATGTAATAATCTCTCATCAGATACCACGCTTTCTTACGCATACCCTGGTCGGATATGAGTCCTTTGCGGTTCCAGCCATCCTGATTGGTGGGGTGGAAACGGAATGGGGAACGGAAGTCGAACAGAATCCAGGGAGAAACGCCACGCAGGTTCGGGATATTGTCGAACATACGGATATTGTCTCTGTACAAGCGTGCCTGGTATTCTTCACTCCAAGAGCTGACTACGTTCTCATCACCAGACTGACCGTACAATGCTTCGCCGCCAAATTCCGAGATAATCAACGGTTTGTCCGTCACGACTTCCCATATAGCGTCTTTCGGTTCCACAGGCCACGGATGATACCAGCCCATATATTTATTGATAGCTACGACGTCCAGTTGGGAAGTAAAAGAATCTTCCATTACAAAACGCTGTTTTTCGCTATTGAAGTGCACAAGGTCGAAAGCGGCAACATACAGGCGGGTAGTGTCCAGCTGCTTTCCCGTTTCGAGCAAGGAAGTAAGGAATTCATTCCGTTCTTTGGAAGGCTGTGTTTCATTGGCAACACCCCAATAACCTACCGCGCAACGGTTTTGATCGCGCTTAATCATTTCAGAAAGCATCCTCTGCGCTTTCTTACGGGTATCATCGTCTGTAAAGTCAATGCCTTGCCAAATGGGAATCTCCTGCCAGAGAAGGAAGCCCATCTTTTCCGCCAGGCGTACCGTGTACTCATTCTGCGGATAATGAGCCAGGCGAATCATGTTCACGCCAAGCGCTTTCGCTTCATTCAGCAACATGGCTGCATCGGCTTCCGAGAAAGCACGCCCCATACGTTGCGGGATTTCTTCGTGGAAAGAGATACAGCACATAAATGTCGGCTTCCCGTTCAGGTAAATGTCAGTTCCTTTCACGGTGATATTGCGGAAGCCTATTTGCTCTTCCACACGGTCGATACTTGAAGAGACGGTCACGCCATAGAGTTTCGGTTCTTCAGGCGACCAGCGTTGCAGCTTCTTCGCATTCAACACGGTTTCCGCCTTTCCTTCCGCATCGGTGGTGAGCTCCGCGTTGATTTTGAGTTCGGGGATGGCAACTGTTACTTTCTCACCTGCTTTTTTATCAGAAAGACGCACACGGGCAATTATCCGGTCGGGAGCATTTTTATCCAGTTGGATAAAATAATCTTCTATAAATGTCCGGGGAGTTTTCACCAGCAGCACATCTCTTGTGATGCCGCCATAGTTCCACCAGTCGAATGCCATAGCGGGAATGGCGTCTTTGGTACGGCGGTTGTTCACTTCTACCGCCAGGAAGTTGTCACCGTCTTTCAACAGGTCTGTCACTTCCACTTGGAAAGGAGTAAAACCGCCTTCGTGCTCTGCTATCTCTTTTCCGTTCAGGTAGACTTTGCAACGATAGCTGACAGCACCGAAATAAAGAAACTGGCGTTTGTCTGCCAAGCGTTTGGCATCAAAGTGACGGGCATACCATACAGTGCCTTCGTAATACTTCAATTCGGGCGATTGAGAGTTCCAGTCACCCGGAACATTAAGACGCAACCCGCCTTCAAACGCGTATTCATAGAAATCGATATTTCCTTCCGGTTGCCGGTTCTCATAGATTTTCATCCGTTGCCCCTGGTCGTACAGGTCGATGATAGCATTCCATTTACCATTCAGCGAATGGATGTTGCGACCATATACATTCGTTATCAGCTCCTGTGCCGCAACGCTTCCAGCAAAAACGATTAGCAACAATAGACATAGACTTAATTTCTCACCTGTTTTCATTTAAGTATGTTGTTATAATTAGTGTATATAATAAGTTCAGGCACGGATTATACGGATCTCACGGTTTTTAGAATAGAATAGGTAAAACAACAGTGTTAATCCGTGTAATCCGTGCTATTTCGATTTATTTTTCAGGAAATTCATTACCCAGTTCCAGGCTGCGCTCCACTGTTCGGCATAGGCATAATGAGCGGTCGTCTCAGCTACAAACAGCTCTTTCGGAGCATTAATCACGTTGTAAGCGGAGTAAGTGGTAGTAGGCGGACAAACCATATCATTATAACCAAAAGTATAGAATCCCGGAACTTTGACCTGCCGGGCAAAGTTCACCACATCAAAATACTGAACGGTTTGAATCTTTTCCGGCGTCCGGTTCTTCGCATCCTTAAACAAATGCGGCCAACCGCCTGCACGACCGTGGGTATAACCCGCCATATCACACAAGGCTGGATAGAAAGAAACCAATCCCTTGACACGAGCATCCAGTCCGGCAATTACAATGGAAAGCGCACCGCCCTGACTTCCACCGAAGGTTGCCAGATTACCATTGAATTCGGGAAGTGTGTAAATGAAATCAATGGCTCTCACACAGCCTGTATAAACCCGTTTGTAATAGTACTTGTCCCGATTGTCCATATTGAACGAGTGGTAATTCTTCAAAGCACCGTTATAAAGCCGGTGATACACATCTCCCGTCAAATTGACCGGAATGCCGTGAATACCGATTTCCAGAATGATAAAACCTTTTCCGGCACGTTCGGCTTCTCCGTTATAGGCACGGATACCTGCACCCGGCACTTTCAGAATCGCCGGATATTTCCCGGAAGCCTTCGGAACACAAAGGATGCCGTACATACAGGACGCATAGTCATTGTTCGCGAAGGAGACATGATATACGTTCACCTTATCTGTACACCTTTCCGGCAGTAAAGTCATTATCGGTTCCAGTGCCCACTTTTCTGCGGCTTCTTTGGTGCTTTTCCAAAATTCCAGAAAGTCGGCGGGCAACGGAGTGGTCGGTTGCAATTTCTCAGGAGAGAAGCCGACGGTAGCCACGCCTTCATACTCACGCCCTTGGCAAGTGACGAAAGCGCGGCAACGCAGAAACCCTTCTTTTTTCATAGTCCCTGCGTTAATTTCAAGCTTTTCATTCTTCAAAGGCTGTTTGCCTGTCTGATGAGGTTTCATCATGTCTTCCGAAATCTCATAGCGCACTTCCAGATTATCCTGCGGGATATTGCATTTCAATACAGCCACTTTGAATTTCACTTTTTCTCCCGGTTTATACAGCCAATTGGTGTGGTCGGGAGTGACCTGCACTTGAACCAGTCTTTCCTGTGGCTGCCCCCATGCAACTATCTGCATGGAGACAAATACTATCAGGAAAAGAAGAAAACGTACACTTTTTATCATAGTTCCCTATTTTATTTCATTTGTCATTGCTATATTAATATTCCATTTATCAGCTATTAATACCCATTGTCTCAACTATTAATACCTATCCGCCCAACTATTAATACCTGACAACTCAACTATTAACATCCAACAGCAGAGATATTAATGCTCTTCTCCACACATCATAATACTCTGCGAATCAGAAGTTAACACATCATTCGTGATTAGCGTAAAATGCAGATAGCCGCCTTTTTATGGTTTTACTTCGTATTGATAGAGTGCGAAAGAGTTCTTGTCATTTAGCTCGAAACTTACTCTACCCTGTGCGCCGACTTTTGCGGCAAACTTTTTGCCACTTCCCATTACAGGGGTAAAAGTAACTTTCTTACCCTCAGGAAGCCAAGTGTCAATAGTCCCCCTGGCTTGCTCATTATCTTCGCGGTAAACCACAAGATAGCCTTGCGTGCCGGAGACGGTCGATTGGAATCCTGTCCACGAGCGTCCCGAAGGTTCTTCACCAATAGGCAGTATGACGCCTTGATGAAACCGGAGTTGCAAAGGTTGGTATTTCTTGAGCAGAGATGCCGTAATATAAGCCTCTTCGGGCAGGTTCGAAGCCTCCATCCAAGCCAACGGCTGTGCCGCCAAGGTGATGGCAAAGAGGTAATCGAAACTGTAACGAGCGGGGGCAAAAGGGTCGGCAACGTCATACTTGTCGGCATTGCGCCATTTATTAAGGAACTCTATCTGCATCTTCTCCGCCGGTACATAGCGGGACAGCATCCAGAGGTTGCGTAAGGTGCGATAAGGGTAATAGTTGCCCCAATCGGTATAGCGGTTTTCCAGAAAGATGTTGCCGTACTCGTTCATATAGTGATACCCGCCGCGACGACCGGCAGTGGCATCGAGGTTGAAAATCACTTCATAGTTGGTTTGCTCCAACACGGTATCAAACAGTCGGCGTAGATTCTGTTCGGCTGTCTTGGTAGGTATCTGCAGGCCGTCTATCTTAAAACAGCAGATGCCGTACTTCTTATAAAGTCCGATAATGGCTTGCGCATCTTTTTGCCAATCGGCAAAATCATTCTGTATGCTGGGATTGAACCATAATCCGATGCGAATACCCAATTTCTTGCCTTTCTCTACAATAGGTTTCAGCCCATGAGGGAACTTTGTGGGGTTGGGCGTCCAGTAATCGCCACTTTTCCAGATATCCTTAAAACTACCTCCGGCAGTCTTCGAGTTAGGGCTTTTTCCGCTCTGCCAGCCATCGTCCAGTTGAAAGAGGGTGATGCCCATGCGTGCGGCACGGTCTAGTTCTGCCAGACAGAAAGCCTCATCTATTTTGGCATCCTGGCTACGGTCGCCCCAGGTATTGAGCATAATCATCTCATCCTGTACGGCGGTATGATGGCGCAGTTGTTTCTGATAGAGGCGCAAGGCAGTAAGCGCTTCTTGCTCGCCGCCGGTATAGATGCCGGTAACGCATCCATAAACGCGGGTCCAGCTATCCGGCTTTACATCATGAGACGCAATGCCCAGCCCCACTACCATAAAATCGCTAAAGTCCGCCACGAAGTCAGAACCCGGATAATGTAATTGGGTACTGCTGCTAGGAGCCTCTTTCAAAAAAAAGAAGCCTTGACGCGTAACTACGTCATGAGCAAAAAGCAAATTACCACGATACGTATTGCGACGGTAAGGAAGCCAGGTACGCCCGGCCACCAGATTATCGTTCCAATCGGTGTAGTCGAAAAACTCTATTGTGCGGGCACTCCAATGATTGCCGGATAGTTGCAACCTGTCGAGCGTGGGAGTTTTCACCCCCGTAGCCATATCGGCCGTGTGCTCTATATTTTTGCGGTCGGCGTTAGAACGGTTATCCTCCTTATTCTGATAAAGTTCCACTTGCCCTTTCAGATAGGTGTCGCAAGCAATGGCGGGACAGTCTGCATAAATGCGATAGCGACGCTCTATATTCAGCGAACCGATAGTGCAAGCCACGGTAGCCTGCAAATAACTGGCGTGGATGCCGTTCGTCGGTATCTCGTTCACGGTAAGTGTAGCATCCGTAGGGATACCTTTCACAATCGAGAAATCGGGTTGTTTGCCCTGTGCCGGAATGGTTTTTCCGTGTTGCTTGTCAGTAAGGCTGATGGTAACAGGCGCACCGTTATTCCACAGCATGACGCGTTCCATATAGTTATTGCCCATACGTAGCGTGTCACCTTTCAGAAAAGCGTAATACTGTTGTCCTCCCCAAAGCGGCAAGGTACATATTGCCGATAGAAATATCGTGATAATATTTTTTTTGCTCATAGTTTGTCTACGGTTTGATGTAAGCTCCCGGAACTTCCAACAATTTGTTGGGTTCGTTGAAGCGTTGGTTATCGGGCACATCGCGTTTGCCCAGACCCGCTTGCATAAGTTGCTTCAGTTCCGGCAGGTGATGATGATAGATGTCGCGCGGCTCTACACGATGCTTGTGGCAGAGTCCGGCTGCCATACCTACTACTTCACCCATCATGCCGGTAGTACGCATCACACGTACCGTACCCAAAGCTACATGGGTGCAGCTCATATTGCGGCCTGCCATAAAGAGGTTGTCCACATTACGCGAATAGAGACAGCGATAGGGAACGGCATAAGGATGAATCCAACGATGCACCGTAGCCGACTTGAATTCATTGCCGGGAAAACGTACACTATTCACGCTGTCGGGGAAGTGAAGGTCGATGCTCCAAGTGGTGGTAAACGAAGCATCCTCGTGCGCCACATTCTTGTCTATATCGTCCTGTGACAGTACGTAGTCGCCCAAGAGACGGCGTGATTCACGTTTGCCTGAAACATACGCCACCCAGTCGAGGGAACGGTTGGCATACTTCTTATGGTCTTTATAGTGATTTTTCAGATAGCTCCAGTTGGAATATATCACCAAAAGTCCATAGTCGCGTACACGTTCAGCTTCGCTGACTTGATTACGGTTCATACCCGTTTCCCATTTCCACTCGCCCATGGTTACAGGCTCACAGTTTTCAGCGTCAAAGCGCACGCCATATTCAAAATGAGGGAATGAGGTTTTCTTCTTCATATCCTTACTATACCATTGTATAGAAGCCCCCATCACCAATGAGTCGGGTTGCTCGGGAGCAAGGCTCTCGCCATATTCATCGCGGCCTTCACGTCCCATAGCCCAATCGGCACCGGCTAAATAGCCTATGGTAGCATCACCTGTGCAGTCGCTAAAGAGAGGAGCAGTAAGTTCAGTTTGTTCGCCCGTCTCGATGTGCTGGATAGTGACTGACACAATGCGGTCTCCTTGCATCTTCACGGCTACCGCACGCTGAGAGGCATAAAGGGTAATGTTCTTTTCGGCATCTATAAAGTCTTCCTTCTTCCGGTCTTCATAGTAGTCGCCCGGTTGGGCATTGCCGGAACGCTCATGGCCAAACTCACGTATCATACGCCCCAATCCCTGATTAGGCCCCATTTCGATGATACCGCCGAGATGCACACGAATCTCTGACGAGTTATTGCCGCCCAATACAGGACGGTCGTTCACTAGTGCTACCTTACAACCTAATCGGGCAGCAGATGCGGCAGCACACATTCCGGCTATTCCCCCTCCTACTACCACAAAGTCGTATTGATGAGCGGGCACCGTCTGTTGTTGTCGCAGGCGGGTACGAAGTGCCGCTGTCTCTGCCGTATCCCAGGTAGCGGGTTGCGTGTTCGCATCGGTCGTAAGGTAAATGGCATCGCAACGACCGTCGAAACCGGTGAGGTCTTTCAGCGCAAGGGTGGTAGTCCCTGCTTTCAATACTGTCTTTCCGGCAAATTGCCATTGCCAGGAATTACCTGTATGTCCTAATGTAGCTTTCAGCAATTTGCCGCCTAAAGCCAGGCGGAACTTTCCGGGACCCTCGGCATCGGTCCAAGGTGAAGTCCAGTTGTAAGTACGGGCATATACGTAGTAAGTGCCCGCCTGGGGAATGTTGATTTCTGCCGTAGCATCCGCCACAGGGATGCCCATACCATGTGCCATGAGATAGGGCGAACCCATTTGATCCATGAACTGCTGGTCGATCACCCAGCCGCCTCGCTGGCTGAAGCTTTCTGCTTCGATGAGCAGTTCTTCGGCTACAGCCACAAGGCTACAAGCTACGGCTATGCATGTCAATAAGAATTTTTTCATCACAGTACAGCGTTTTTATGATTATTGTCTACTATCTTCACAGAGGGAACAGATTATCTCGCCATTTTATAAATTTCATTGCCTGCCATCAAAAAAGCACCAACTCCATAAACCTCCGTCATGTCACGAGTCACTTTCTTCGGGTCGGCACCGATTTGCTGCACATAACCCAGTTTCCCATTCGGTTCCACAGCCGAGACTAATGCATTCCAGCCTTTTATCATTACAGGAAGATAAATTTCCTTATCCAATAAACCTTCGTTTATTCCATAAGCAATGGAATAGACAATGAAAGTAGTGCAACTCGTTTCCGGTGATGGATAAGAGGCAGGATCCAAAAGACTGGCATGCCAGAAACCGTCCGGATGCTGCAATCCGGCAACACGTGTAGCCAGTTTTACAAATAATTCCTCATAGAATTTGCGGTTCTTATCTTTCTTGGGCAGTTCCTTTAATATTTCAACCAGACCACCAAGCACCCAACCGTTGCCACGTCCCCAAAAGACTTTCTTGCCATTGGCTTCGCACTTATCAAAATAACGCCAGTCACGGTAGAACAAGTTTTCTTCTTTATCGAACAGGTAATCATAAGTCGCTTTATACTCACGATTCATAAATTTGATATACTTTTTCTCTCCGGTCAGCATATACAGTTTGGCATATACAGGGGGAGCCATAAAGAGAGCATCACACCAAGTCCAACGTTCCAAGGTCTTTAAGTCTCCCTCCACCAGCTTGAAACTACCTTCGGATGGATGATTGACAATCCATTCCGTACGGGCGAGCGTAGGGATAATCATTGCTTCGTCTTTGTACTTGCGGTATAAATCCAAAAAGGACTGTGATACAGCGATGTCATCAGCATGGTAAAACCGTTTGTCCGGCTGCCAGCAATTCCGTCGGCCTATACGGGTAAGCCACTTATAATATGTATCATCATTGTCTTCTTTTTCAGCCAATTCCGCCCAATCCACCATGCCGACATAAAGAGCACCTTGCGGCCAGTTCAAGTCGTCATGTTCAGGAGCGGGGTGTGGATTGGCAATCTGCCAATCCGCCACCTTTCGCATGATAGACTTTATTTCTGCTTTTTGAAAAGGAATCTCTGTTGCCATTATAAAAACGGAACATAACAGAGACACTCCCAATAAAAGTGTTTTTTTCATTATATATTTATTTGTTTATCATTCGGTCATTACAGTTCAACTGTAGCCTTTAAAGGCAATTGACTGGAAACAGGCCCGACTAAGATCTCAAAGTCTCCTTTTTCCACTACAAAGCGGTGTTGATTCATATCGTAAAAAGAGAATGCATCCTCATCCAGTACAACAGAAACCCGCTTCTTCTCCCCTTTCTTCAAGAATACCTTTTCATATCCTTTCAGTTCTTTCAACGGACGGGGAACAGAAGACTGTACATCATGCACATACACCTGTGCCACCTCCGAAGCATCCATCTTACCTGTATTCTCTATATCAAAGCTAACGGTAACCTGATGCTCACCCGTTTTCTCTGCAGCCATATTACTATAAGCGAAAGTAGTATAGGACAAACCGTAGCCAAACGGATAGAAAGGTTCTTTTCCCGAACGGTCGTATCCACGATAACCGACAAAGACACCTTCGGAATAGTCTACACGCTTAATCTCCGCCTTTAAGTTCTCGTAATAACTACCGTGCACCGGATTATCGTCCCATTTCCGCTCGATAGAAATCGGTAGCTTTCCACTTGGAGAAATCTTACCGGTCAGGATTTCAGCAATTGCCTGGCCGCCTTCCTGTCCCGGATACCAGGCCATAAGAATCGCTTTTGCGGCATCATACCAGTTGGTGAAATCCACACCGCCACCGGCGTTCAGTACAACCACAACATTGGGATGCATGGACGCAATCTTCTTGATAAACAGTTCCTGATAGCGAAGCAAGGCAAACGGACGGTCAAAGCCTTCGCCTTCGGTATTACTATTGAAACCTGTGCAGAACACAACATTATCCACCTTTGCCAATCCTTGACGAAGTTTCGCCTCATTAAGGCTATAAGCATTAAAACGAATGATGGCCGAAGAAATATTATCAAAGAATTCAATCCGGAAACGGTATTCCTTACCACCCTCAACCGGCAGTTCAACTTCACGGCTAGAGTAGGAATGATTTCCCCAATCTCCCGTAATATGCTTGTCATTCACAAACAGACGATAACCGTCATCACCACCGATATGAAGTTTCAACTGACCGTCAGTTTGTGGCATGTAGCAGGCTGTCCAACGGACAGAGAATCCATCTGTCGGAAAGCCGTCCAAAGGTGCCCCATATCCCCAGTCATAATCAACAGAGGATTCCGTGCGTATTACTTCAGGCTGTCCCGAAAGGGTCTTGTTTTTAAAGTATTCAGCCTTGAAGCCTTTCATCTGACGATTAGCATCAGTATAAAACTCATGGACAATATCTTCATAAATCACATCATCCGTCAATAGTAACAGATTATTTTTCTTCAATTCTTTCAAGCCTTGAGCTACTGAGACGGTAGAAAAAGGAGTGACAAACCCACTGCCACCACCGGTAGGAATCAAATTTGCATTAGGCCCCATCACGGCTGTCTTCCCTTTCAGCGGGAGCAAGTTTCCTTCATTCTTCAACAGGACTACACCCTCGCGCGCCAGCTCTAAAGCTGTCTGGCGGGAGAAAGGATTATCCTCTGCTATGTTGCTGTCTTTCTGTTCCTTATCCAGCATACCATAAGCAATCAGAGTTTGCAGGATGTGTTGTACTTTCAGGTTGATGGTTTCTTCTGTCACTGTGCCCGCTTTGATAGCAGGCAACAGATTCTCCAAATTCATAAAACGTCCTTTCGGCATTTCGAGGTCAAGTCCGGCGTTAGCAGCGCCTACGGCGGAATATACGGAAGTCCAGTCAGACATCAGAATACCTTTGAAGCCCCAAAGATTGCGCAAGACATCAATATTCAGCCATTTATGTTCGGTGGCATGGACACCGTTCAACAGATTGTAGCTGTTCATTACGGCACCGACATTGGCTTCCTGTACAGCTTTCCGGAAAGCCGGGAAATAGATTTCCTGCAAAGTACGTTCGTCTATGTCAGAGCTGGCATGGTGGCGGCTCCATTCCTGGTTGTTGGCAGCAAAGTGTTTGATTGTAGCAATGACTCCTTCCGATTGTACTCCCAGGATATATTGTTTCGCCGTTTCACCTGTCAAGTAAGGGTCTTCACCGAAGTATTCAAAGTTACGGCCGCACAACGGAGCACGATAGATATTCACGCCCGGACCCAACAGGATATTAACTCCTCTTGCCTTGGCATCCTGTCCCAAGCCTTGCCCTAACTTATAAAGTAATTCCCGGTTCCAAGTAGAAGCGGAAAGTATTCCGGAAGGATATAAAGTGCTCTTGGGAGCATGATTACGAATTCCCTGCGGCCCGTCAGCCAACTTGATTTCAGGTATTCCCAAACGGGGAATGGCACGCAGAGAAAAACTGGTATATCCGGAGATATACTCTATTTTCTCTTGCAAAGTCATTTTTGATACAATGTCCTTCGCACGTTGTTCGGCTTGGGGAGTGATTGTTTGTGCACAGGTTAATATGCTCCATGCAAGCATACATAAACCTATGCCTCCTATTTTCTTTTTCATGGTGATTCTGTGTTAATATAGCATGTGTAAAAAACCAACTTAGCTATCAGCTCTTCACACACTTTTGTTCTTTACATTTTTAGTCTATCAGTTCTATTTTAATGGTCTGTCCTTGTACCAGAATATGATATTCGCCGGCTTCAAGGAAGCGTTTACCATCCTCATTGACAAAACCGAAATCACGTTCCAGGTCGATGTCGAAACGGAAAGTCTTCGTTTCTCCGGCTTTGATAAGTTGTTTCTCAAAGTGTTTCAGTTCTTTCACCGGACGGGTGATAGAGCAATAAGGATCGGAGATAAACCAATGAACAGTCTCTGCTCCGTCGCGAGAACCGGTGTTGGTGACGGTCACTTCTGCTGACAGTTTATCGCCACGCTTCACCTTAGTAGCAGAAGGGGTAACAGTGCCATACTTAAATTCGGTATAACTTAATCCATGCCCGAACGGATATAACGGATCGCTTGTTATATCTTTATAAAATCCCTGATGTCCGCGTCCGCTTTTGCGGCGATTATAATAAATAGGAATTTGTCCTGTGGAGTAAGGGAACGTCATGGCTAGTTTACCGGAAGGGTTGATACGTCCGGATAAAATTCCTGCCATTGAACGCGCACCATTTATTCCCGGTTGCCATATCTCCAATATAGCATCACAAAGAGGTTCCATGCGATTTAACTCCAAGGGACGTCCATTAGAAAGCACCAATATAACAGGTTTACCAGCCTCCTTTAGTTCTTTCACCAATTCTTCCTGAATCTGTGGCAAAGCAATCGTAGAACGGGAAGCATTCTCACCACTCCAGGTAAGCATCTCGCCCAAACAAACAATGACTACATCAGACCAACGAGCAACGTCCAATGCGCCAGCAAAACCTGAACGGTCATTGCCCTGCGGTTTGCATCCCATTGCATAACGTAATTCGGCATCTCCTCCAAACTCGGCAGTCAACCCATCATAGAGCATTTCCACATCCGTATCTTTTCCATGTCCGCACCAGGAACCCAATAAGTCCCAACCATTTTTTGCCATTGGACCTACTACGGCAATCTTTTTTTTGTTTGTAAGTGGTAATATCTGATTGTCATTTTTCAACAACACCATTGATTCTGCTGCCAGTTGAGCGGCCACAGCCATACTTTGCGGACGGAAAAAACGATCCTTCTCATTAGTAACCGGAGTATAAGGACGTTCGAACAAACCCAGACGGAATTTTACACGCAATACTCGACGGACTGATTCGTCAACTTGTGCCATTGTTACCTTACCTTCCTCTACAAGCTCTTTCAGATGACGATCGTAGGCATGAGACATCATATCCATTTCAAGCCCCGCATTAAAAGCATACCGAGCAGCATCTTTCTTTGTTGCGGCCAATCCCTGATTCTTTAACTGTTCCACAGCCCCCCAGTCAGACACAATGAACCCGTCATGTTTCCAGCGTTTCTTTAATATCTCGGTCATGATATAAGGATTAGCTGACCCGGGTACTCCACTGATGTCATTGAAAGAACTCATCAAAGTGGCCGCACCAGCTTTCACTCCCATCTCATAGGGCAGTAGATAAGTATCCCAAAGAGTTTGAGCTGAAATTTCGGTATAAACATAATCTCGCCCCGCCTCCGAAGCACCATAACCTACATAGTGTTTCAGACAAGCAGCCATACGGTTCTCTGCTGACATATCATCTCCCTGATACCCACGCACCGAAGCAGCGGCAAACACTCCATTTGTATAAGGATCTTCACCATATCCTTCGGCTACACGTCCCCATCGAGGATCACGTGCCACGTCGATCATGGGAGAAAAAGTCCAATCAACCCCAGACATGCGGGCTTCTTGTGCAGATACCGCACATGCTTGTTCTACCAATCCCGGATTCCATGAACAGGCCTGCCCCAACGAAATAGGATATATGGTGCGAAATCCATGAATAGCATCGTAGCCAAAAATGATGGGAATGCCCAAACGAGATTCTTCCATCGCTTTTTTCTGCATACTATTACGCAACTCTGGATTTATATCAAAGTAAATCAAAGAACCAATCTCTGACGGTACTTTTTTCACTTCTTCGCCAACATTATTCACATTGTTATTTCGTCCCAATGTATATTGGTTTAGCTGCAAAATCTTTTCCTCCAATGTCATACGCGATATTAAATCATCAATACGTTTTTCAATTGGAGCTTTGGCATCCTTATACAAAGGAATACTCTTTTTATCTTTTGATGAAAGAGAATGTGTGACTCCCAATAGGCACAATCCCAAAATCAAAACTTTTTTTCTCATCAATGTTTTCGTCAGTTAATTATTATTTCTAGTTTTCAGATGTATATCAAGCAATACGTAAGCAGATACTTATTCCAGCCTTTCCGTGCACTTATCATTTAGCTAAGTACCAGACACTTACAATCAGCTCATTGGAGATATATGCCCAACACGTTGGATCTATAGATCCAATATGCAGCATATATAGATCCAATACGTAGCATATATATGGCTAGCATCTTAGAGATATATCCCCAACGAGCCGGAGAACTATGACCTGCCAATACATTCATTTCCAACAATTAATGTATCTCGTAGCAATTGACTATGACTTACCGAGCGGTAACTTCAAATAATTTCAACCAGCCAGCAGATGTTACATTGTTCTTCACAGCAAGGTGAATTCCAATCTCATTCTGCTTTGCCGTGTCAACAATACCAACAGCCCACATGTATTTACCTGCCCCCACGCCTTCAACCCGGGTTGTAAACGTATATGATTTAGCCGTACCTTTCACCCAATCACAAGCTTCCGGTTCTCCATCAACAAATACATACTTCGGTTTATCATTCTTGGTGTCCAATAAAGCAAAAGCCACTTTATATTTATTCTTCCACTGGGGAATATTCGTCGGACAATATCCCCAACCAAAATTATTCCAACGATGTGCTATTTCAATCTGTTTACCATTAGAGATAGTTGTAGGCAAAGAAATTCTGTCCGGAAATAAACGGTAGCTTCCTTCTGTACAGAATTGTTTAACTAATTGGAAAGCTTCATTAAACCATGAATAAGTTTCTCCATTACGAAAGTCTGAATTATAGCGTAAATCCATCATATTGACGCAGGCTGTTTTAGCCTCATCAAACTCACCCTGACGTACTTCTGCATAATTGGCATATCCATCTCCCTGAATCGAGTTTCCATGAGAATTTTTCACCCAGCCACCTTCCATTACTACAGGAACGAGATACTTCCACTTGGCTATAAAATTGCGTTCCCAAGTAGAATAGTAAGTTTTCATACCAAACGCATCGTGACGTAATGAATACCCTTTAGCTACTGCTTTTCCTATTAATCTTTCAGTATCTTTATCATAGTTATTGCCGTCCCATTCTTTACTTGTACCTATCCAACGATGATAATTTACAAACACAGGAACTTTATCAAATACTTGAGAATATAAATCTGTCACCCAATCGAAAACAGCCTCACGAGTCGGCAGCTCCGGTTTTCCCAACTCACGCACCTGATAGTACCATACACTATGATACTCTCCCCATTTTCCAAATCCTGAACCACTTACAAACTGTACTTTGTCGGGATCATTAAAATCCTTAGCCAAAGCCCTGATAAATTTCTCATAATATTTCTGGAAAATAGGATCATCCGGATAGGGAGACCATACTTTTACTGAACCTGTTTGTGTCTCATATCCTTTCGCGCCAGCCTCTTTTACAAAATTCGGAGTAAAATTATAGTGCTTATCACGGCTATCCACCACAAAAGTAAAGGCCAATTTCATATTTCTTTGCTTAGCTCCCTCTATCAACATCTTCAGTCGCTTAGCCGAAGGGGTATCACAATCGGAGTTCCATGCATATTTTCCTTCTTCAGGATTAAAATCAGCCCAGGCACCACGAAGGTATAAGGTATTTGCATAATCAGAGACCTTTACAGTGCCTTCCGATGACGGGAAATTATCATAATCCTGCCAGAATGTGGAAGATAAACCATCACCAATACCCGCATATAATACCCATCCGGAAAGAGGATTATGCAAAATGATATTTCGATTCTGCTTTACCATGACAATGCTGTTTCCAGGAATAGAAGTATCTTCTACCAAACCATCATCACCATTACCACCTCCTTCTTCATCATTATCACTGCCACAAGCGACTAATGATATAGCCATAGAAAAAATAAGCCCACAACTTATTTTTCTCAAACTGCACATATTTTGAAAATTAATCTTCATACCTATAGCTCTTATTTTTTTATGCTTACTTTCGACAATTTTAACCAGCCCGAATCCAATATATCCCCTTTGGCGGCAATGTCCAGCCCTATGAGATCTTTATTACTCCGGTCAACCAGGCCCACAGCCCAAACATAAGTACCCGTTTCAACTTTGGACATATCCGGCTCAAATACATATTCAGCGGGACTTCCTTTTATCCACTTGGATAAATCTGTATTCGTATCCACAAATGTATATCGCACCTCATTCGTTTCAGAATCGAGCAAAGCGAAAGCTACTTTATATTTTTGATTCCATTGCGGAATATTAGTAGGACAGTACCCCCATCCCATATTGTTCCAGCAATGTTTAATAGTCGGAGTTGTTTTTTTAGAGACTTCTAACGGTAAAGAGATCTCACTGGGGTAGAGCCTATACCCGCCTTCCCGAAGGAATCGGCGTACTAAATCAAAAGCATCTTTAAACCAAGACTCTGTATCGCCAAAACGGAAATCCATCATATTGACATGTGCCTCTTTGCTGTCATCAAACTCACCGCGTCTTACGTCCTCGTGTGAATCCTTGCGATATCCTCTAGGATCCTGCCAATAACTATGTGATTTGACAATCCAGCCACCTTCCATAATAATGGGGCAGATATTACGATATTTTTTTGCGAACCTACGCTCCCAACTGCCATAATAGGTTGTCATGCCAAATGCATCATGACGCAATGAATATCCTTTCTTGATTGCTTCTTCCAACATTTCTTCACTGTCAGCAGCAAAATGTTCATCATCTACCCAATCTTTTCCCGCACCAATCCATCTATGGTAGTTAATTACTACTGGAACTTTATCAAAAGCTTGAGAATATATATCTGTCACCCAATCGAAAACTGCTTTCTTTGGAGTATCATCACCTGTTGAATAAATCATTGTATGATATTCTCCCCATTTCCCAAGTCCGAATCCATCTATAAATTCAACTTTCGAAGGATCGTTGAAATCTTTAGCCAGAGCCTTCACAAATTTAGTATAGTACTTCTGAAAAACAGGATCGTCAGAATAAGGTGACCATTTACCTTTATTCATAAATCCTTTTGCACCGGCATCTTTTACAAATTGAGGAGTAAATTCTGTTCTCTTATCACGACTGTCAACTACAACACGAAATGCCAAACGCATATTCCGCTGATAAGCTCCTTCAATATATGCTCTTAAATTGGAATCAATTTTCCAACCATATACATCTTCCTGTGGATTAAACTCTGTCCAACTAGCGCGAATATAAAGCGTATGAGCATAATCTGTCACACTAACATTGTGTCCCAGTTCAGGAATATACATATGGTCATACTGTGCCCAAAAATCTGCAGCATCCACTCCCATACTTGCATAGAGCACCCATCCTGTAAGCGGGTTATGAAGAATACGCAAAGAATCAGGCTGAATCGTAACTATGTTATTCTCCGGTAGTTCCTTATCAAATGAAACGGCTGAATTCTCGTCTCCGAAAACAGGAGATAAAAGGAACATAAACAGACAAAGAGACACAATTACTCTATAATAACTAATCTTTCTTATAACCATACTACTAATTGTTTTTTAAAGAGTGCTATATCATTGTTCTCTTTATTCATATAAAAATCACGAGATTGATATAGCACTCTTAATTTTATCCTGCTTGATTATCTCTTATCAAAGAATACTGTCAGTTCTTTAATATCTAATTCTATGTAATTAACTCCTACAGGTACACTAAAGAAGGCATAGCGGTTGTGAGATTGCCCTCCGACTACAGTCTGTTTCTGATTGTAGTCACTCTCTGCAATATCAAGGCAACCGTCATAAGATCCTCTGATGGCATCTGCTGTTGAACCAAAGGTATAGCAACCTGCACTTTGCGGTCCGACTTTAAAGTTCAATCCACCCGGATGTGCATTTCCATCTTTGTCTTTAATGGAATTCTTTCTGGGTAACTCCGCTCCTTTGTATATAAACAAATAAGGATTTGCCAAACTAGGTGTCATAGAATGAGCCATAGTGAATCCTGTATCACCAGTGCCATCTTTAGCCCATCCATCGTATGGTCCCCAAATAAAGACTCTTTCAATAGTGGTAGTCACCGTATTATTATTCCATGTCCACGAAACAACCATTGATTTAGGATCTGTTTCGGGGGAGTAAATCGTAACCTTTTTAGTATTTATGTTAATCACAATACGATAGACACCCGCAGTCTTAATATTCCAATGATAAGCAAGCGCAGCTGTTTCCGGACTCATTGTCGAGATATTCATTGCTGTACCATCTGTAAAATCGCCCGATTCCTCGGGAGCAATAGCCATATCTTTCTGTCCATTAAACAAGATCGGGAAATAAATAGTACCAGGTTGCAGTTCTGCATGGAACGCATATTGATTTTCATCTTCTATCGTGCGAGTCATCTCTACATCTGCGCTAACACAAGTTCCGGCAATATAGATTTTATCAGCTTCTATAAAATTACTAGCCAAACCTATAGTAACAGTACGTGTTTCAAAATCTACCACTACACGATACTGCCCATCTTCAGGAATCACCCAATATCCAGCATTATCTATCCCCTTAATTTTAGCTTCCATTGCTCCATCAGTAATCTGTTGTTCTGCAGCAACTGGTGAGATGGCATTAATCTTATTTTCATCTTTCCAAACAATCGGGAAGTGAAGATTACCTGCCTTCAAGTCACAAATGGAAACATAACGCTTCGGCTGACTTTCCATTGGCAAGATTTCAATATCTTCACCATCAACAGCTGTGCCTGACATATAAAGATGGTCTGCTACAAAAGTCTTTTCAGAATACATCTTTACTTTTATAGTAACTGTAGAAACTTCCGGTTTTACAAACTTAGGCCCTTCTACAGAACCGATAATACGGGCTTGTAACTTTACTAAATCACCAGGCTGCTGCTTCCACTTTGACACCAATAAACTCTGCAATTCTTTATGAGTATAACTTTTAGAGAAATCATCATCAATATACTCCCTTATCATTGTGTTTGTTCCAAAACTGTTATTTTCCAGATCCATTTTATAAAGATAGGAAATATAATAGTCAGAGCCTATTGGATCAGCTTCCGTCCAGTTTAACGTCAATGCAACCTCATCCGGGGTATCTTCCTTGAGTTCTATTTCATAATCAGAAGGAGTCAGAACTAAACTTGTACGATTGTCGAGCGAATTAGTAGCATCGTCATCATCATTGCATGCTACTATGAAACACGAAGCAAGTGTCAGGAAGAAGAACCGTAAAAGGTTCTTCTTAAATATATATCCGTTTTTCATATCTATATTCAATATATTAATATTATAACTATTTATTGGTTTCCGACGGTCCAGTCAGGAGTTTGTACCAAATTCCAATTCTTATCAATATCGTCCTGTGGAATAGGCCACCAATAGCTTATAAACTTACGTGTCTGATATACTGTACGAGTATAATATTTATTTCTATAGTCCGCATCGGATACTTTAATATAAGCATTCATGCCATAAAAATCACCATCCAATACTTTCTCGGCTAATTTCCAGCGACGCAGATCATTAAAACGAAGTCCAGATTCACAATTCAATTCCACACGCCTTTCTTGACGAATTAACTCGCGCATTTCTACAGGATCTGATGGGGCTGTTATCTTGCCTTCTTCAACTGAAACACTATATTCGGGAATACCCGCACGCTCACGAATCAAATTGACATATTTCAAAATCTCATTTTGATTAGCAGTATAAGTCCCCTTCTCAATGCTATATTCATTTAACGCCTCAGCATAACTTAAATAGATCTCTGCCAAACGACATAGTGCACCATGACGATTTTTATAATCTCCACTGCCTTCTTTGGGATTTGCAGATGGGTCTACTCTCTTACGTACCAGATAGCCGCTCCACGGAGCGTCATGAGAAGGACCACCGTCTTTACCATCCATATAGAAATCTGTATTTCTCTTACCACCAATATGCCATTGTTCGTTATGCAGTACTGAAATATAAAAACGAGGTTCGCGGTCACAATACATTTTATAGGTATTGGCATCTACAACTACATTTTCATCTTTATTACGATCTCCTTCTGAAGACCCATACTGCCACTTTGTAGAATAAGTCTCTTTTTGCGTACTAAAGCCTGTCTCTGAATAATTTGCATCAGGGTTAACTTTAGGAGAACCATCCGAATTATAACCTATAATAGGCCTTTGACCGTTTCTCATGAAAAAAGCATCAACCAAAGATTGAGTTATTCCGATCGCTCCCACTCCATTAATACCCAAACCACGTGGAATACAGTTTTTATCATACCATCCACCGGAATCCATTGTGCGAACAAACAGTAATTCTCTGTTAGCTTCGTTCCATCTCTTCATCACTGCATTCTGATAAGAAAGAAAAGGATCAATATCACCGTTATCCAAATATTCATAATGCAAATGATAGCCAGCGGCTTCCGCCTCATCGATAACCAGTTTACAAGCATCTACTGCTCTTTTCCATCGTTCCGGATCATGTGCAGAATTAAAGATAGGAGTTCCATCAATGTTTTTTATATTCGCCAATGCAGGATTACCATTCACCAAGTCACTAGCAGCAAATAATAACATACGAGCACGCATTGCCAAACATCCAACAGAAGTCACACGGCCATATTTCTTATCTTCAGTTTGAGTGGCAGGCAATTGTTTTGAAGCTTCCAGCATTTCTTGATCTGCCCAATCAATTACATTATAAAACGGCTCTTGTTTCAACATCAGATCATCAGCCGAAGTACTTTCACTAGCCTCGCGAATAATAGGAACTGAACCATAAGCTATAGCCATCATAGAATTATAATAAGCTATAAAGAAACGGCATTCAGCTTTCATAAAGTCTACTTCTTCAGCCGGTACAGCCTCCAATGGGTGAGCATGTTTTATAAACAAATAAGCAGAACGAATATATTTGGGATAAGTATTCCAATAAGCAATTACCCCGGGATTGTCTGCTGTCCAGTTACCTTTTTGATATTGAATGGCTTTAAATCCTTGCGCTTCCCAACCAACTGAAGGAATCAGTTCATCAGCTATGGCATCGGGACCATCATAAGTATAATATTCAGGCAGACCACGATAAATATATGCCAGCCAACGTTCCATATTCTTTTTATTCTCAAATACTGATTCTAAGTCCAACTGGTCATCCGGTTGCTTATCCAGATAATCAGAACAAGAAGAAAAAGTAAATGTCGTAATAATACTTAGTACTATAAATTTTAATATGCTATTTTTCATATGCGCTATTATTAGAATTTAATTTCAAAACCTGCAGATAACGATTTCATAATTGGGTACGCAGCCCCTGTAGTATTTTCGACTTCCGGATCCCACAAATCAAATTTTGAGAATGTTAAAAGATTTGTTCCTCTCACGAAAAGACGAATGCCTGATATAACTGTAGTATTTCTCCACAAATTCTTTGGTAAGGAATAACCAAGTTCAATGTTTTTTAAACGTAAAAAACTCATATTCCGCAGCCACCATGTAGATGGTTGATTATTATTACTATTTATACCGTCATCCAAACGCGGATAAAATACGTTCTGACTTGGGTTGTCTACAGTCCAACGATCATTTGCATTAGTAAACATATTGCCTGTCACTCCTCTATTGGCACCCGGAATAATGCTTGCTCCTAATATATTCCAACTACGGCCTATTCCTTGAAAGAGAGCTCCAAAATCTAAATTCTTATATTTCATATTCACTCCAAAGCCATATACTATCTCCGGATCTTTTGTTCCTCCGATTGGAGATTTATCAAATACGTCCACTTTACCATCACCATTGACATCCCTGTATCTGATATCCCCCGGACGTAATTTACCTACAAAACTTTGAGTCGGAATTCCTTCTTTCAGTTTACCTGTACTTACGTCTTCAAAGTCGTCTGCTGTAAACAAACCTTCTGCTATATAGCCAGTTAATTGTCCTACCGGATGTCCTGTTTCAGCACGGTTAGTACCAACTACTGCACTAGGTTCATCCTTTTCTGTTATTTCATTATGAGCATAGGTAAATGTTCCCATTAAGCTGACAAATAAGTCTTTGCCAAACTGTTTATTAACATTTAAAGTAACCTCTACACCCTGATTAGTTACTTTCCCAAAATTCTTCCAAGGTTGCTTCATAAATCCAGCTGTCATTGGAACAGATTCACGTGGCATAAATATATCTTTACGACGTTCATCGAAATAATCTAATTGTAAATCAATCATACCATTCAGGAAGCCTAGCTCAACCCCCAAATTCATCTTATTTACAATTTCCCACGTCAAATCTTGTACGGCAAACTCACCTTCCGCCATACCAGTCAAACCATAACTGCTATCCAATCCCCATTTATACATGTCTAATGTAGCATAATCATCGGTAATTGTAGAAAGGTATGCAAAACGACGTCCACCTAAATTAGCATTACCTACCTGACCATAGGACGCACGCAATTTCAATTTAGATATGACCTTACGCAATGGTTGCATAAATGCCTCTTCTGATACAATCCAGCCAATTGCTCCTGAAGGGAAAAAGCCATAACGCTTGCCTTTGGCAAAATTTTCAGAACCATTATAGCCAAAATTAAATTCACCTACATACTTACCCGAATAGGTATAAGATGCACGTCCTGCCAATCCCTGATTACGGTAAGGCAACTTGCTTCCATCATCATAATTACGACGATTAAACAATAACATTGCAGCGACGGAATGTTTCTCAGCGAATGTGCGGTCATAAGACAAAGTAGCTTCCATATATACGCTCTTATTTCCATATTCACCGCTTTTTGAGTAATCCAGGAAATTAGTACCATTGGATTTTGATGCTATAATCAAATTACCTTCATCATCACGTCCGGTAGCAGGCACATAGTAATCTGGCGTCTTTCCACGAGAAACAGTACCCGAAGAAAACCTGTCAAAGGAGAATGTTCCTTTTACTTTTAATCCAGGAAGTAAGAATTTCAAATCTTGTTCTACAGAAAACAGTGTTTCAATCTTACTGTCACTTCTTCTTTTATATCCACTTTGAGTAGCCCATGCCCAAACGTTTGGCTCCTCTGTTGTCGGTATCTGTCCACTGGAATACTGTGCAGGGAAAGCATGAGGTACGGCAACGAACGCTTTCTGGAAAATTTGGGATATATCTTTCGTTGTAGAATTTCTATCTTGCAAATATCCACCAATATTAAAACGTAATTGCGTAGTAGGACTTAATTTCAAATCCACATTAGAACGAACGTTATAACGTTGCAATTTAATAGTAGGATCCCAATCATAGCTTTTATCACGTTTCAAAATACCACGTTCATTATACGCAGCAGCAACAAAAGAATAACGTAATGTCTCTGTACCACCAGAGATATCTACTGTTACACGCTGATTCGAAGCATAATCATTTGCAATTGCATCCATCCAATTCACGTCCGGATATAAATCAGGATCATAACCTGCACGAGTTTTTGCAATACGATCTGTATATTTAGGCTGTTGTCCTGTATCCATCAAGATATCATCCAAAACCTGCATATAATCTGCCGCACCCAAATACTCGGGAAGTTTAACAGGCTGTGTAGCTGCAAATTCAGCCTTTACAGTCACACGAGGTTTACCAACTTGTCCGCGTTTTGTATTAATTAAAATAACACCATTAGCTCCCCGCACTCCATAAACAGCACTTGCAGCAGCATCTTTCAACACAGAAAAAGATTCTATCTCTTCAGGATCAATATTATTCAAATCGCGTTCTATACCATCAATCAAAACCAATGGGTTTTGTCCGGCATCCTGGAATGTACTAATACCACGAATCCAGAAAGAAGAATTATCATATCCCGGTTCACCAGAACGTTGCACAGCTAATACACCGGCAACTGTACCAGCCAGATTATTACTTATTGAACGAGTAGTAGAAACCTTTAACTTTGCAGGTTCAATCGTTGTGATAGAACCAACAACAGACTCTTTCTTTTGTGCGCCATAGGCAACCACTACAACCTCATCTAATTGACCAACATCTTCTACCATTTGTACATTAACAACCTTTCGGTTATTAACAACCTCTTCTTTAGGAATAAAACCAATATAACGGAAAGAAAGCACAGATTTTCTTTCAGGAACAATAATACTATAATTACCATTCATGTCTGTCAATGCATGCACTGTGGAATCATTTTTCAAAATGATTGTTACACCAATCAAAGGCTCACCTTTTTCATCTGAAACGTTACCTGTTACCTTAATACCCTTTTGTTGTATAGTTTGCTGTACTTTAGGAGCTTCTGGCACCGAAATAGTAATTTGTCTTCCCGACATCTTATAATTCAGTCCTGTCTCTGAGAACAACTCTTTTAATACAGCATCTATTTTCTTATTGGAAACTGAAATGGAGACTTTGTTATTCAGATTTTTCTGAACATTAGCAGAGTAAATAAAAATATACTTACTATGTTTTTCGATATAATCTAAAATATCTTTAACTGTAACATTCTCATACTGTACTGAGAATAAATCTTCTTCGGAATTCCAACTAATAGAATTAGTACCGAATGAAGAGAATGGAATCATAAAAAAGACGTTTATAATGCAAAAAAGCTTAAGTCTTTTCTTTAAGTGTAAAAAAATAGTTTTCTTTACCATAAAAATTTCTTTTTAGGTTAACAATTTTGGATTTATTGATTTAACTAGGGAATTACTATCGGGTAAATACGGCAATATTTATCCGATTTTTTTTGTCATAATGGCAGTCTGTTCTTCATAGGCAAACATATTAAAAGATTAATTAAAAAAATTATTTATTTAAATATATACTAGTATCACTTTTTTCGATCGTGAATGACAGGGTTTGCTGAATACATTCAATCACCTCGTCTATATCATCTTTCAAATCTAATTTCCCATACACTTTTTCTTTACCAATAATTGGATCACATTGAATAGATATACCATAGTAGATGCTTAGTCTTTGAATGATCTGCGACAAATCATTACCATTCAATAACATAATCCCCTCTACCCAACTAATATACTCTGCTACATCAACTTGCTTTTGATAAGCAATTGTACCATTTGCTATATTCAACAGATCATTAGGATTCAAACGTGCTTTCTTTTCATTCTTATCAGTAACTTCTACCGCACCTTCCACCAATACAATATTAGTTGTTCCTCCTTTATAATTCGAGATATTGAACTTCGTTCCTAACACTTGCAGTTTAAAATCATCAGACTCCACTATAAAAGGATGTTTCTTATCATGCGCAACTTCCAGGAAAACTTCTCCTTGGGCATAGATTTTACGAATGTCTCCTTTAAAACAACGAGGATAAATCACTTTTGACTGGGAGTTAACGACCAGCCGAGTCCCATCAGACAATTCTACTCTAGCCCTTTTCCCCGCAGGGACAAGCAACTGATTATATTCTTGTTCCTCTTTGGTTTTCTCTTCTTTCTCTTTTATCACTTGTGAATTGACAGCAACTTTCCCCTCTTTCGAATACTTAATGAAAACATCTTCATCCAAATTAAGCTGTTCCTTGGAAGTAATAAGAGTCACTTCCTCAACAGATTGGCTATCCATTTCTTCAGCAATAGCCTGGAAGTCTAAATTAACACTTCCATTCTGATTAAAAAAATAAATAGTTGAAATGCAAATCAAAAAGGAAGCAGCAATAGAAGCTGAAGCAACTAAGAAATATTTCTTTCTGCGCTTCATAGCATCTTTTCGCATCTTTCGTTGAGTCTTCTCTATGATAGAAGATGAATCAATCTTTTCCTGCACACAATTTTCCCAAAAGAATTTCAACTTCTCAGCATCAGGCATAGAAGTAAAATCATCCTCAATATTTTCTTGAGAATTCAATTTACTAAATAAATCTGCGAGACGATGGTATTCTTTCAAGCTCATAATCCTATTTTAATGTTGTTCTATAGATAAAGACGCAACTAAAAAAAAAATCTCCCAGTCAAAAATGATTTTTTTTCATTTTTCGGGTAAAAAGAATAAAAGTGGAGTTAGCTATGTGAAAAAATAAGGCATTAATAATGCAGGAGAGTAAAAAACTTAGCTCTTGCGAGATTTCATATTCAATCTTTTAGCAATTTCATCTAACGCAAAAGCAATATGGTTATTGATAGTCTTCACTGATATGTTCAACATATCTGCAATATCTTTATAAGGAAGCCCGTCTATTTTTGCTAAGAAAAAGACATGTTTACACTTGGGAGGAAGTTGTTGAATGGCGTCATTAATTTTAGCCATTTCTTCCTTACTAATCATCTCCTCGGCTGGAGATTGAACCGGCTCAAAAATAAAATCTTCGATATCATCAAATGACAATTCATACTTTCCAGTTTCCTTCCGCAAAAAAGAAATCGCTTTTCGATAGGTGATTGTCTGGATCCAAGCATTCATATTGCCAATTTCAGCCAGACTTTTTCTATTTTTCCAAACTTCAAAAAAAACATCACTCACAATCTCTTCAGCTGACTCCTTCTGGCCAAGTAGCGCAAATGTATAGTGATATAAACGCGAAGAATAATGCTCCATAAAACGATTGAAAGCAATTTCATCGCCGTCTACTATTCTACATATTTCATTATTCTCAAGTTTCACAGAAGTATTTATAGATTATTTCCAATTAACAAAATTGAGCCAAATATAGCAGTATCGTATCAATTACGAAAATAAAACACCATAAAAAGGAATTAAAAGTTATCAATTATAGAAAAATGGCTATAATAAAAACATTACCATTTAGCTATAAAAGTCTCTTACTTAGATAACGTACAGGATACCATACGGAGAGAAAACCAACGGCTAAAACTGTGATAAAGATTAATACGACATCCCAAGCGTGAACGCTGACAGGATAGGCATCTACAACAAAAGTACCACCACCGCCTCCCAATGAAATTATACCGAATTTCTGTTGTATAAAACATAGGATTAAGCCCAGGGCAATACCGGAGATAGCGCCAAAAAGAGAAATGAGACGTCCTTCAAAGAGGAATATTCGGGAGATGAGTTTATCACTAGCTCCAAGACTCCGCAAAGCTACTACATCATCCTTCTTATCCAAGATCAACATAGAAAGGGAGCCTATCACATTAAAACAGGCTATCATTAAAATAAAAGTGAGGAACAAATAAGAGATTAGTTTCTCTATCTCCATAATACGGAAAATATCTGCCTGCTGCTGATAACGATTCTGAACAACAAAATCATCACCTAGTATGTTTTCTATTTTAGATTGTACCGATGAAGTATTTACATTAGATTTCAATTTCAATTCCATCGCAGAGACTTCTGTTGTATAATCCAGAAGCTGACGAAGAAAATCGAGAGAAGTCAGAATATATTTTCCATCATATTCTTGCTGATTCACCACAAATACGACACCCGGAGAATACAGATAATCGCGGTTAAAAGAAGCGCCGGGATTTGCCATATTCACTTTGGCATTTCGCTTGGGAAGATATACCTGAAGAGGATCGACAAACTCCAAACCAGTTCCCAAAGTCGCAACCAATTCCACTCCCATGACGCCATAATTCACGATCGAATCATGAAGAACGAATTCTCCCGCGCCATAAAGTATGCTGTCTATGGCCGTCAGTTCTTCAAAATTATCCTCCACCCCTTTTAGTACAACCATAGCCTGACGGTCCTTGTATTGCACCATTGCATTCTCTTCGAGCGTCTCTGTAAACACCTCCACTTCAGGAAGCGCACAAACGGCACGAATCCGTTCATCTTGTGCATCAAAAACCTTTCCTTCACGGACCGTAATTTTCAACTGCGGATCAAAAGCCGTAAAAAAGCTGGCCACCATATCCTGAAAACCATTAAAAACAGAAAGAGTGCAAACCAAAGCAAGCGTAGCAAGAGCCACTCCACATACGGAAATGCCGGATATGATATTAATAGCATTATGCTTTTTCTTTGAAAAAAGATAACGCCTGGCTATATAAAAAGGGAAGTTCACCTCTGCAATGAGTTATTTCACTTCAGCAATGAATCTATTTTCTCAATATAATCCAATGAATCATCCACGAAGAATTTCAGTTCAGGAATGATACGCAGCTGGTGACGTACACGAGTCCCAAGCTCATAACGAATGGATTTCATATTGTTATTGATATTCTTCACCATCTCTTCTGCTTTCTCTGAAGGAAAAACACTGAGGTAGACACGGGCAATACTCATATCAGGACTGATGCGAACTGCGCTAACAGAGACCAATGTACCCGGCATGGACTTTGTTTGAAGCAGGAATATCTCACTTAGCTCTTTCTGCAACAAGCGAGATATCTTATTCTGTCTGGTTGTTTCCATAAAGTTATTTACTATTTTACAATTTACTACTTACTATTTTCTTCCTTATGATCGTTAATCCGTCACGCAAAGGAAGTATTACTTTTTCCACTCGCACATCTTGTGCTACCAAATCATTAAAGGCTTTAATACCAATCGTTTGAGCGTCCGTATTGCGAGGCTGTTCAAGCACATGCCCGTCCCACAAAGTATTATCAGCAATGATATATCCGCCTTCGGAAAGATACGCCAATGTCATCTCGTAGTATTCAATATACTTACGTTTATCGCCATCAATAAAAGCCATATCAAAAGTAACACCTAAACGCGGAACAAGTTCTAAAGCATCACCTATATAAAAACGAATTTTATCGGCAAACGGTGATTTCTCCAGCCATGGACGGGTAAAGTCCTCTTGTTCATCATTGATCTCAAACGTATGCAACAGTCCACCTTCCGGCAGACCTTCCGCCAAACAAAGGGCGGAGTAGCCGCTATACGTTCCGATTTCCAATATCTGACGAGGCTGAATCATTTCTACAAACATCTTCAGCATCCGTCCCTGCAAATGCCCGGAAGCCATACGAGGACGAAGGAGCTTTACATGCGTATCCCGATAGAGCGATTTCAAGTAATCGCTCTCGGGATCAATATGCTGCAAAATATATTCGTCTATCGATTCGGTTTCCTGCATAAAACTTACCTCTTTAAAAATTAAAGATAACGGTTGTTGTTAGGTAATACAGTCTCCTCTGCATGCTTCAAAGCATCTTCCACTACATTAATTTCGAGGAATGAGGTCTTTGTTCCTGCCTTACCACTACTTAAATAACCGACCATATCGGAAGGCTGCAAACGGCCTTCTTTCAACAGACGGCGCAATGCCGCAAAGTAATATTGCTGTCCGTTAGCCAATTCCGGCATATAGATAGCTTCCACACCATAAGACAAAGCCAAATGACGCATTGTCTTTTCTTTATAGCAGATAGCCAGCACTGGATACTTTCCACGGAAAGCAGCCAGATTACGAGCAGTGCGTCCGCTATAACTATCAGTAATAATAGCACGTATTTTTAACTTAGAAGTAGCTTTTACTGCTTGTTTAGCAAGGAACGCCGTAACATCATTACTATTCTCATCTAACGGAATACGGATATCATTTTCTTCCAGTTTATCTTTTTCTGCCTGAGCCGCAATTTTAGTCATCGTTTTCACCGCTTCTACCGGATACTTACCATAAGCGGTTTCTCCGCTCAACATCAAAGCATCTGTACGATAGTAGATTGCATTGGCAATATCAGTCACTTCCGCACGAGTCGGACGAGGATTATTTATCATTGTATGGAGCATTTGAGTAGCAACGATTACCGGCTTCTTTGCCAGAATACACTTGCGAATCAATACACGCTGGATTCCCGGAATACGTTCTTGAGGCACCTCGATACCTAAGTCACCACGGGCAACCATTACGCCATCTGCCACTTCCAGGATTTCATCGATATTATCCACCCCTTCCTGATTCTCAATCTTAGCAATAATCTTAATATCACTATTATGTGCATCCAGAATTTCACGTATGTCAAGTACATCCTGACGGTTGCGTACGAAAGAGTGAGCGATAAAATCAATATCCTTTTCGATAGCATAAAGAATATTGTTACGGTCTTTTTCCGTTAATGAAGGAAGATTGATGCGAACACCCGGGACATTTACGCTTTTACGGCTTCCCAAAGTAGCATCGTTCTTAACTTCACACAGCAAATAACCATCCGTCTTATCAATAACTTCCAGTTCCAGATCGCCATCATCAATCAGAATCGTACCGCCGATATTCAGGTCAGACACAAAGTTCGGATATGAAACAGCAATACACTCACGAGTTGTTTCCAAATCCGGATTACCTACAATCTTTACTTTCTCTCCTATTTTATATGGAATCGGCTCTGCATTAGCCGTCGTACGAACTTCCGGACCTTTTGTATCCATCAAAATCGCAATACGGTTGGACACAGCACGTACATTTGCAATCAAAGCTTCAAAACCTTCACGGCTAGCATGCGCTGTATTCATACGCACTACATTCATCCCAGCTTCAAACAACTGTTTTATAAAATCCACATCACAACGTCTATCCGAGATGGAAGCCACAATCTTAGTCTGTTTCAATAACATAGTCTTTCTACCTATTATATATTATTACCTTATTTATTATCTATCCAATAAAGCCTCCAAAGCCAAACGGTACGAATTTAGCCCAAAGCCACAAATCACTCCTTTACAAGCACAAGCAATCATCGATACGTGCCGGAAAGACTCGCGACTATGCACATTGGAAATATGCACCTCAATCACCGGAGATGTCACAGAACGAATAGCATCCTGCAAAGCTATGGAAGTATGTGTATACGCACCTGCATTCAAGATTATACCATCCACATCAAATCCCACCTGCTGTATGCAGTCTATCATTTCTCCCTCGATGTTCGATTGAAAATAGTCGATCTCCACGTCAACGTATCTTTTGCGAAGATCAGCCAAGTAATCTTCAAATGTAACGCTTCCGTAAATGGAAGGTTCACGCTTACCCAACAGATTAATATTCGGGCCATTAATAATTTGTATCTTCATCGCGCAATCCTGTTTTTTTATACCTTTGTATCTGAAAGAATGTGCAAAGGTAGAAAAAAGAAATGGAAATCAACGAAAAAAAGCATAAGAAGGAACAACAAGAGCTGATAATCAGGAAGTATCAGCAGTATCTCAAACTCGAAAAGTCCTTATCTCTTAATACTCTGGATGCCTATCTGACGGATCTGGACAAACTGATGAGCTTTCTGACATTGGAAGGGATTTACGTATTGGACGTATGCCTGTCCGATCTTCAACGTTTTGCGGCCGGATTACATGACATCGGCATTCATCCCCGTTCACAAGCCCGCATCTTATCAGGAATCAAATCATTTTTCCGTTTCCTCATCCTCGAAAACTATCTGGAAGCAGATCCCAGTGAACTATTAGAAGGCCCTAAAATAGGTTTCAAACTTCCCGAAGTACTGACTGTGGAGGAAATTGACCGGATTATCTCCGCCGTCGACCGCAGCAAAGCTGAAGGACAGCGAAACAGAGCTATTTTAGAAACACTATACAGCTGCGGACTTCGGGTATCAGAACTTATCACCCTTAAACTATCCGACCTCTATTTTGATGAAGGCTTTATCAAAGTAGAAGGAAAAGGAAGCAAACAACGACTCGTACCAATCTCCCCCCGGGCTATTAATGAAATAAAGCTTTACATCACAGACCGTAACCAGATTGAAGTGAAAAAAGGGCATGAGGATTTCGTTTTCGTCAGTCAGCGGAGAGGCAAAGGTCTTTCCCGGATTATGATCTTTCATATGATAAAAGAATTAGCACAAAAAGCGGGTATTACCAAAAACATCAGTCCGCACACCTTCCGGCACTCCTTTGCCACTCATTTACTGGAAGGTGGAGCCAATTTGAGAGCCATTCAATGTATGCTCGGACATGAATCCATTGCGACAACGGAAATCTATACCCACATCGACCGCAATATGCTTCGTAGTGAGATTATCGAGCATCACCCACGAAATATCAAGTATAGGAAAGAAAAAGAGGAGTTATTTCATTAAATTATGATAAAATCGCCCCCTTATCTATATAATTATATTAAGAATTAATATCTTTGCGTTACTTTTTCTGTGTGAGCAGAAGGAGGTTGGCAAATAGACGATATTTCAATTACAAACATTTAATTTATACCTAAAATGACTAAGAAGTTGTACTTGCCTTTACTCATGGCAATGGTTGTTGCATTATTCTCTTCTTGCAGCAAAAAAATGGGTGAATTGTCAGCTGATTACTTCACTGTTACTCCGCAAGTGCTGGAGGCAGTAGGTGGTAAAGTTCCTGCGACCATCAATGGTAAATTTCCTGAAAAGTATTTCAACAAAAAAGCGGTTGTAGAAGTTACTCCGGTTTTGAAATGGAATGGCGGCGAAGCTAAAGGCCAACCAGCTACTTTCCAAGGTGAAAAAGTGGAAGGTAACGACCAGACTATCTCTTACAAGATGGGCGGTAGCTACACGATGAAAACTTCTTTTGACTATGTTCCTGAAATGGCTAAGTCAGAATTGTATCTGGAATTCAAAGCTACTATCGGAAAGAAAGTGGTGACTATTCCTGCTGTGAAAATAGCTGATGGTGTAATCTCTACTTCTGAATTAGTAAACAATACATTAGGTAACGCTAACCCTGCATTGGGCGAAGACGCTTTCCAACGTATCATCAAAGAAAAACACGATGCCAACATCATGTTCTTGATCCAACAAGCTAACATTCGTTCCAGCGAATTGAAGACTGCTAAAGAATTCAACAAAGAAGTAGCTAACGTCAACGAAGCTGCTAACAAGAAGATCAGCAACATCGAAGTTTCTGCATACGCTTCTCCTGATGGTGGTGTAAGCTTGAATACTACTCTTGCTGAAAACCGTGAAGGCAACACAACTAAAATGTTGAGCAAAGACCTGAAGAAAGCAAAAATCGATGCTCCAATCGATGCTAAATATACTGCACAGGACTGGGAAGGTTTCCAAGAACTGGTTTCTAAATCTAACATCCAAGACAAAGAGTTGATTCTCCGCGTTATTGCAATGTACCAAGATCCTGCTCAAAGAGAAAGCGAAATCAAAAACATCTCTGCTGTATACAAAGAATTGGCTAACACTATTCTTCCTCAATTGCGTCGTTCTCGTTTGACTTTGAACTATGAAATCATCGGTAAGTCTGACGAAGAAATCGCTAAGTTGGCTTCTTCTAATCCTTCTGAACTGAACGTAGAAGAATTGCTGTATGCTGCTACACTGACTAGCGATCCTGCTAAGCAAGAAGTTATCTACACTCAAGCTACCAAACAGTTCCCGAACGATTACCGTGGTTACAACAACTTAGGTAAATTAGCTTACCAGGCTGGTAACATTGACAAAGCAGAATCTTACTTCAAGAAAGCTGCCAGCGTTAATGCTACTCCTGAAGTTAACATGAACTTAGGTTTGATCTCTTTGATGAAGGGTGACAAAGCTGCTGCAGAAGCATACTTCGGTAAAGCTGCCGGCACAAAAGAACTTGGCGAATCTATGGGTAACCTGTACATCGCTCAAGGTCAATATGAAAGAGCAGTAAACTCATTCGGTGACTCTAAGACTAACAGTGCTGCTTTGGCTCAAATCCTTGCTAAGGACTATAACAAAGCTAAAAACACGTTGGCTAACGTAGAAAGACCTGATGCTTACACTGACTACCTGATGGCAGTTTTAGGCGCTAGAACTAATAATTCTTCTATGGTAACAAGCAGCTTGAAGAGCGCAGTTGCTAAAGATTCTTCATTAGCTAAGAAAGCAGCTACTGACTTGGAATTTGCTAAATTCTTCACAAATGCAGATTTCATGAACATCATTAAATAAGAGAATTACCACTCTATTTTAAATATTAAGAATTGCCTGTCATTATAAATGACGGGCAATTCTTTTTTTTTATCTGTAAAAACCGTACTTTCGCAGAAAAGAAATCAAAGCAATGAAAAAGAGTAGCATTTTAATCCTCATAATCATTTGTCTATGCAGTTGTGGTAAATCTTCAAAGAAGGTTAGCATAACCGGGGAAATCAAAGGTCTGGGCACAGATACGCTTTATCTGTATGGAATGGACGAATCATTCGACCGGATAGATACCATTTTCGCGAAGAACGATAAATTCTCTTATACAGCTTCAATAGACACCATTACTTCTGCCTTTTTACTTATTGACAATCAGACAGAATATCCAATCTTCCTTGACAAAGGAAATCAAATCAAAATAAAAGGAGATGTCAATCACCCGGAATATCTGGATATCAATGGTAATATATATAATGAAGAGTTTACAAACTTTCAGAAAGAACTAAATAGCCTGCCTACCCCATCCGAGAAAGATTTAGAGCAAAAAGCAGAAGAATTCATCATGAAGCATCATTCTTCTTTTGTCAGCCTCTACTTGTTGGATAAATACTTTGTTCAGAAAGATTCGCCCGATTTCAACAAAATAAAGAAGCTAATTGAAATCATGACAGGAATATTGCAAGACAAGCTGTATATTGAACAGCTCAACGAAGCCATCTCTCTGTCAGAGAAAACAGGGACAGGCAAATATGCCCCCTTTTTCAGTCTATCTAATATAAAAGGAGAGAAAATTACCCGGTCATCAGAAGATTTCAAGAAAAAGAACCTGTTAATCAACTTTTGGGCTTCATGGGGAGATAGCATTTCCAATCACCAAAGCAATACCGAGTTAAAAGAGATCTATCAAAAATATAAGAAGAACAAACATATAGCCATGCTCGGTATCTCCCTTGATATAGATAAACAAGAATGGCAGGATGCTATAAAACGTGATACGCTCAATTGGGAGCAAGTCTGTGATTTTGGCGGACTAAATTCCGAAGTAGCCAAACAATACGCCATCAAGCAAGTTCCCAGCAACATTCTTCTGTCGGCAGACGGTAAGATTCTCGCGAAAAACCTCAAAGGAGAACAATTGAAGAAGAAAATAGAGGAAGTAGTCACTGCTTCTGAAGAAAAGGAAAAACAAGACAATAAGAAGAAAAAATAATCAATAATCAAACGTGTTAATTAAAGTATTCGGAGCGGCTGTTCAAGGGATTGATGCAACACTCATCACAATCGAAGTTAACAGCTCGCGCGGCTGTATGTTCTATCTCGTCGGCCTTCCGGATTCTGCGGTCAAAGAAAGCCATCAACGTATTATCTCCGCATTGCTGGTGAATGGTTATAAAATGCCCACTAGCAATATAGTGGTCAACATGGCACCAGCGGACATCCGTAAAGAGGGTTCAGCTTATGACTTGCCTCTTGCCATCGGATTGTTAGGAGCTAACGAAACAATCTCTTCCGAGAAGTTTTCCCGCTATTTGTTAATGGGCGAACTAAGTCTGGACGGAAGTATACAACCTATCAAAGGTGCGCTTCCCATTGCTATCAAAGCGCGCGAAGATGGTTTCGAAGGACTAATCATCCCCCAACAAAACGCACGGGAAGCTGCCGTTGTCAATCAATTAAAAGTATACGGAGTCAGTAATATCAAGGAGGTCGTCGAGTTCTTCAATAATGAACGCGAATTAGAGCCGACTGTTGTTAATACACGGGAAGAATTCTATCAACAACAGACGAACTGTGACTTGGATTTTGCAGACGTTAAAGGGCAAGAGAATGTAAAAAGGGCACTAGAGGTTGCAGCAGCCGGAGGACATAATTTAATAATGGTAGGTGCTCCGGGTAGCGGTAAATCGATGATGGCCAAACGCCTTCCTTCCATTCTTCCTCCTCTTTCACTAGGCGAAAGTTTGGAAACCACCAAGATACATTCAGTTGCCGGACAACTAAAACGCGGGTCCTCATTGATTTCCCAACGCCCATTCCGCGACCCGCACCACACAATTTCCCAAGTGGCGATGGTTGGCGGAGGTAGTTTTCCACAACCCGGAGAAATCAGTCTGGCACATAATGGGGTGCTTTTTTTAGATGAATTGCCGGAATTCAACCGAGGAGTGTTGGAAGTGTTGCGTCAACCATTGGAAGACCGCCAGATCACTATTTCCCGCATCAAAAGTACTATCAGCTATCCGGCCAATCTGATGCTGATTGCATCCATGAACCCATGCCCCTGTGGATATTACAACCATCCGACAAAAGCATGCGTATGCAGCCCCGGACAGGTTCAAAAGTACTTGAATAAGATATCCGGTCCATTATTAGATCGCATCGACATTCAGATAGAGATTGTACCTGTACCCTTTGATAAGATTTCCGATCAAAGACAGGGAGAATCGAGCAATATCATCAGGCAACGAGTGATAAAAGCCCGTCAAATGCAGGAAAGACGCTACACCGAATATACCGGAATTTATTGCAATGCACAAATGAACAGCAAACTGCTTGCAATGTATGCTCAACCGGATGCCAAAGGGCTCGCATTACTGAAAAATGCTATGGAACGGCTCAATCTGTCTGCCCGAGCCTATGACCGGATTTTAAAAGTTGCCCGTACAATCGCCGATTTGGAAGGAGCAGAACAAATACTCCCCAATCATTTGGCAGAGGCTATCAGTTATCGGAATCTCGACAGAGAGAACTGGGCAGGATAATAACAATGAATACAAACAGAAGAGAATTATTTCATCATCAGCACTATCTTTTTTCATATATTTGTTTTACATTTGTAACAAATAAATAAATTCTAATATGAGAAAATCGATAATAGCTATTTTAATGACATTTTGTTTGAGTATAATGACTTATGCTCAAACTCCCCGTGACAGAGCCACAGAATTAAAAGAACAAGCACAAAGTAGCCTCAATCAAAAAGATTACATCAAAGCACGTTACCTATTCAAAAAGGCATACGAAGCATTTGCAACCCGCGAAAACTATCCACAGGCAATAGAATCTGGTGTTCAGGCCAACGCTTTATACGTCAGAGAGAACTTTTACAAAGAAGGATTCGAACTTTGTCGTGACATGGACCAACTTATATGGGCCGGAGAGCAAAATCAAAAGAAAGTCTTTTATGACCTCCGCTTCCTCGTGAACAAGGAGCGGTTGCAGATGTACACGGCACTTAAAAATCCAGCTCAGGCAAAAACACAGCTGAATAAACTGGAAGAAACTGCTAACCTTGCCAAGAATGACTCACTGACAGAGGTTTTACTGTATACAAAAGCCAACTATTACTATACATTTAACCAAAACACACAAGGTGATGCCTGTTTCCGCAAACTGATTAATCAATACAAGGAAAAGAAAGACTACGCCAAAGTGAGTGATTGCTACAAAAACCTTATCGGAATTGCCCGTAAAGCCAATAACGCCCCTTTAATGGAACGCACCTATGAAAGTTACATCGTTTGGACAGACTCCGTGAAAGCGCTGACAGCTCAAGACGAACTGAATGTACTGAAAAGGAAATATGACGAAAGCCAACTGACTATACAAGAAAAAGACGACACGCTATCAGCCAAACAATACATCATTATAGGCCTGTGTGTTCTTGTAGTCATCCTCGTAGCCGGACTGGCAATACTGGCCGCCATATTACTGAAATTTATCGCCGGCAACCGCAAATTAAAGAAAAGTGTGAAGATTGCCAATGAACATAATGAATTAAAAACCAAATTCATACAGAACATATCTTCACAGATGGAGCCGACTTTGAATACGTTAGCTACTTCTGCGAATGAACTTTTACAGAAAGCCCCTCAAGAAGCGAGCCAAATGCAGAGCCAAATCGCTGCTCTAAAGAAATTCAGCGATGATATCCAGGAGCTGTCTTCATTAGAGAATTCATTAACCGAACTCTATGAATTGGGTGAAATCAACGTAGGTACTTTCTGCGAAAATGTAATGGACAAGGTTAAGGAGCATATAAAAATAGATGTTACTTCTTCAGTTAATGCTCCCAAACTTCAGGTAAAGACAAACAAAGAGCAACTGGAACGTATCCTTCTCTATTTACTGAAAAATGCAGCCTTCTACACCGAACAAGGACGTATCAGCCTTGAGTTCAAGAAACGTGGTGCACACACTCATCAGTTTATCGTGACGGATACGGGAATCGGTATTCCGGCAGAGCAACAGGAAAATATCTTCAAACCTTTCACGGAAGTGAAAGACCTCACTACAGGAGATGGGCTAGGATTACCAATCTGCTCACTTATCGCCGCAAAAATGAATGGTAGCCTAACGCTAGATATCGGCTATACCAAAGGAACCCGTTTCATACTGGAACTTCACGTCTAAATTTTGCATAAAACGAATAACTTGTATCATTAGATTACTTCCTAATTTGTTTATTATAGTTACCTCCGACAGGCACTATTCCAAGCTTTTGTTTTGAAGTATACAAAAATATGGACAGGTTCATACATAAACGCATCTCATATTTATAATAAACTTTGGAGTAGTTTATTATAAACGGTATCCATGTTTATTAGAAACTCCAAAAGCTGATTTCCGGTTTTTTATTTCTATTTTTTACAACAAGAAGGCTGCAAATTTTGTAAAATTTGCAGCCTTCTTGCTTATATCCAGCCCACCATTCTTAGTGTATGCTAGAAATATTCTCTATATTTGTTGTAATATTATATCATTTAAGTCACTAGTTTCATACTCTTTTATCTGCTATTTACAAGGTTTAGATTCTTTTTTCGACTATAAAGATACAACATTTAAAAGCATTTGTCAAGAGATACATCTTATAAAATACCTCCTCCAAGCATTTATAAAAAGTATTGTCCTTCTTCTTTTAACCTTTTACGCAACAAAACAGTATCAATTTTATGAACGTCATTCCTTGTCTGTTTGATGGCATGCACAGCAGCCATTCCAGCGGCTTCCCCCGTCACCAGACAAGGAGGCATTACCCGCAAACTTCCAAAAGCCTCTTCATCAGTAGAGATACAACGACCAGCCACCAATAGATTCTTTAATCCTTTGGGTGTCAGACAACGATAAGGGATTCCATGCGACTCTCCTTTTTTGTAACGTGTCTCTTTATGGCCTGGCTTATGAACATCAATATAGTAACAGTTACGTCCGATCTCATCTTCAAACGTTTTGCGTTCCAGCCAGTCCTGAAAAGTAAACGTATAATCCCCTTCAATCCGACGGCTATCTCTGACTCCCAGCAAGGAGGCAGTCTTCACTACAAAAGCACTACCAAAAGCCTTGGGCCGCACTTCTTTCAGTGCTTCCAAATATTGCTCTGCTATCTGCCTACCGATAGCCATTGCCCGCGTAGTATCCCATGGATCGGTCGAATCAACATTATCAATATGCCCTGCATTGAACTGAACCACATCCGGACCAATCAGATTACTATTGAAATGTTTGCCTATCAATGGATATTTTCCGGACTTAATCACATCATAAATAGGACTATTCTTGTTACTCGTATGTAATGAAGGGCCTATGAGATTATAGTGATAGCTATCGACATTGGCAAACGAGAAACATAAAGTAGAACTTTGCACTACTCCATCCTCTCCTCCTTTTTTAAATGAAGCACCTGCCCATGCAGCCACATCGCCATCCCCCGTTGCATCAATAAAAACTTTCGCTTTAAAAGCGACAAGCCCGGATTTATTTGCCACAATGATAGCGTCTATTGTATCATTTGCTGACATCTCAACGGCTGCAACCCTCGAAAAGAAAAGAACCTGAGCTCCCGAATCAGCGACCATTTGATCATAAACCTGCATCAGATATTCGGGATTTATGTTCACCCAGTTCAACTTCTGTTTTCTCTCATGAGGCACTCCTTTTTTTGATGCCTCGAATATCTTTTCCGCCAATCCCCTATAAATGATTTTCTCACCATCCGAAAACGGACACCATGCCGGAACCATCCCTGCAGTTCCCATACCACCAAGTTGCCCCATTGCCTCAATCAATAAAGTCTTAGCACCTTCCCTAGCTGCAGAAATTGCAGCGGTACATCCACCAGGTCCACCACCGATTACAATAACATCCCATCGATCGTCCACCGCAATCTTAGTATTCTTCAGACGTATTTTAGACTGTGGGGTATCGCCATTCACATTAAGGGCAGGAACTGCAAAAGCAGCACTAAGCAGCCCGGCTTTTTTAAGAAAATCTCTTCTAGACGTCATTACAAATTAATTTATTATAATTACTTTTTCATAAAAGTCTCTGCACGCCCTGGTGTAAACAGCTCCCACAAAGAAGCAACAGTCCATCCGGGCGCAAAAATATCATTATAGTATCCTTTACCATTCTTTCCATAATCCCAACTTGTATGTTGGACAACCTCCGGATAATAACCTACCTTTGCAATACCGCACATATGCCCTTCATAAGGTAATAATTGGCGCATAGAAGTTGAAATTACTTCTGCAAAATCTGAAAAGCGAGACTCGTTATACTCGTTCGACAGCCAACGAAGCACATCGGCAAATTCAAACACAAAGACATCGATATGATTATTTTCTACTGATACATTTCCCCAGCCACGTGTTTTCAAACCAATATCACCCAGCATCTGACCGGGAGCAAAAGGAACATCCCACAAATAATACCATGATAAGGCAAAATAAGCGGCTTGCTTTGTCAGGTCAGCATAATGTTTATGTTCCTCTCCCTTAGTAACCAATGAAAGATAATAAGTAGCAGTTGCAGCATAAAGTGATGCTTCTTTATCTTCACAATTCGCATCAAGGGTAGATGAGAAATAATCTGCTTTAGAAATCAATTCTTTCTCCAGATAACCTGCAGTCCGCTTAGCACTATCCAAATAACGTTTATCCTTGAAATACTTATATCCCATCACCAAAGGCAATGTAGCAGAAGGAGTGCTTCCCCCACTTTTATCTACAATAGTGAAATCGTCACGAAACTTGCGTGGAAAACTGCCGTCGGCATTTTGCAATTGCAGAAACATATCCAGCATTTTCTTCAATCGCTGTTCCCATTCTGGATGTTTACGTCCTTTTTCTTTTTCATAAGCCAGGAAATGGAAGATTGCATAAAGCCCTTCTGACTGACGACGGATGCTATGAACAGGATCTTCAGAATTCTTATCAAAATTAACAGATTCCTTGAAAAAGCCTGCCTCTGTGAAACCATTCTTCAGGTAACTATCAAAGATTTTAGTACTATTAGCCTTCAAATCCTCCCGATTACATTCCCAGCCATATTCCCAAGCATTAAATGCATTCAGAAGAACACGACCGATGAAACCGACTTCTGCCTGACCATTACTTGTGCATGCATCCGTCCTAAGATGTATACCCGAATTATACACCAATGGGTATTTATCAACAAAACTACTTACAAAGAACTGACTAAGAGTCTGTTTCATATACTCAATTGAGTAGGGAGTATCAACAGGCTTGGGAGAATATGTATCATAACAATATTCCCAGGTATGGCGCACAAAATCAGAATAGTCTTTGACTTCACCTTCAACAATTTGCCAGGTCAACAAAATAGTTTCTCCTTTTTTCAGAAGCTGATAAGCAGTCACAGCCGGAGCTAATGTCAATTTACGAATATAACTTTTGGGAGCTTCCCGATAAGGAAAACCAAAAGAAAGAGTAGCAACACCACCTTTATTTTCAAATCCGGTATACCCCAAAGATGTCTTATCCGAAAGAATAATCTCACCTTCTCGATGCGTGGCCAAAGTGCTGTTTACAAACTTATCCAGTCTGTTGACAGTCATAAAACGTTGTGTCTTCTCACAGAAAATTCCCGTAAGAGGTGCACTTAACCTGTCTTCGCTTACAATCCAACTATCTGATGTATGGAATGAAGGAGCCTCTTTGGGTGAACGTAGATTACGTCGATACCAGAACCCCGGCATATAGAACAGGCAGTCATCATGACGGAAGCCGGTTGCCATCTGTTGATTGTAATTAAAATAGACATCTTCCAATGCAGTGATAGATACACTAATACGTAGCCCATCATTACCAGTAACTATATTTTGAGACACAGTCAACGGCATCTTTTCCGAATTCTCCAAATAATAAGTGCCATTATTATTTTGCGATTTCTGAAAAGTCAATGGATAGTGTTTCGCCCCATTTCCAGGTACTTTCAAAGAAATAGATGCAGAAATCGATTCCGGCACATTATTAAAAGCCTCAGCAATAGTGGCACATGCCACAAAAGCCATCCCACAAAGTAAATATTTCAAACTCATATAAAACATGATTGCGAATCAGCCTGTCTGATTCCGTTTGTACTAAATTGTTAAACCAAAGTTAAGGAACATCCTTCACATTGAATAAAAGAAATTGAGCTATAAATAAAAAAATTATCCAAATCAAAAGAAATATCTCCCAAAAGCCTCAATTACTACTCAATACCGGAACAATTACTTTTCCATTAGAGCGGCAGCACACCACAGATAAGGTCCTTGCCCATGATAATCACCCGTGCGGCGTGGACGGTCATAATAATACTGTTTACTGTTCTTCTTATTCGTACCCACGCAAATTTCTCTCACTTGATTTTTATCATTAAGATATGAGACTAAAGCTATCCACGCCTTACGAGCAGCAGGAGCATATTCTTCAGCATTCAACCATCCATTCTTAACTCCCTTGATAAAAGCAAAAGTGAACATAGCCGATCCTGATGTTTCAGTCCAACAGTCAGACTGGTCAATCAACTGATTCCACAAGCCCTCCGGATTCTGATATTTCTTCAGACTTTCCATCATTGTCCGATAGCCCTGCAAAATACGAGGACGGTCTTTGTGATTTTTAGGCAAACACTGAAGTAATTCCGTCATTCCGGCAGCCATCCAGCCATTTCCGCGCCCCCAATAATAAGGTACATCCGGTGCATGATAGAAAAGACCGTTCGGACGTTGCAACTCATCCAGATACATCACCATCTCTTTAGCTGCACGATCAATATATTTTTTATCCTTCGTCACTTTATAAGCACGAGTCTGCACAATTGTAATCATATACATATCATCAATCCACAAACGTGTTTGCCAGGAATATCCTTTTTCAGCCCATTCCTTTTCCTCCGGTTTCGCATTTGCAGGCACTTTCCATTGAGAATCGGCATAAGGCAATCCTAAATACCAATATTTCTTATCCTTCGTCACAAGATATAACTCAAGTGGCAAACTCCCAAACATATTCACATCAACATGATTCATAATAGGTTGCAACGCTTTCTCCTCGGTAAACAGAGGTTCAAACTTATCTTGCAAACGATTGAGAAGTTCTTTATCTTTTGCAAGATAAGCATACCGTAAAGCCCCGTTCCAATAGAAAGTCTCCGGATAACCAATCCATTTTCCGACATGAAGCGCATGTTTCTCTGTCAGAAAACGATAGGCCAATCGCTTACCTATTTCCTCCGGAGTAGAGCCCTCCGGGAAATCTTTCAACATACTCGTTTGAGCAAACAACAACTGAAAAGGAATAAAAAATAATAATATTAATACCTTCTTATACATAAATACCTAATCTTTATTTATTCAACAATATATCTTTCGATTCAACATTATATCCATCTACCCGCAAAAGCATCTTATCAACACCTTCTTTACAATCTACCTGAAAACGGATTTCTTTAAATTCGCCGGGCATCAAATAAAAATATCCGTCATCAAAATAAGCAGGACGAATGGGCGCATCTGTTTTTGCATTCCTCAAAGTCAATGCTATTGCGGCTGCCAGATATTGTCCTGGATTTTTCACAATAAGTTTACCCTCATAATGATTTGCTTTTTTCGCAAAATTCTTCACAGATACATTCACCGAAGCAACCGGTAAATCAGTCAGAACCTTTCCATCCCATTCCTTTTGATTGAGCCAATAGACATTATCATCCAACAACTTTCCATCATTTGTTGTCAATACCAGCTTTACCCAACTGAAATCAGGAAGACCTTTTATATCCTCTAATTGTGCTACAGGAGTCAGTGCATTAGCTGTCACATGACTTACCTTCTGTTGTGAGGAACGTATCTTTTTTCCTACTTTATCGTAAACCACGACTTCCACTTTCAAATTCCGATATTCTTTCAGCGTAGTATTAATAATATCAACTTTATGTTGACTATTAAGACTCATCTGAATATGAAGAGGACGGCACGCCTTTTGAGTGCCATAATAGGCACCGGCAGTTTCGCCATTTGAACTGTAATTCTGCCAAACCATACTGGGCCATGCAGGATGGCTCATCCACAATAGCACCCCGGAAGCATCATTCCACATCTTACTATTCCATGCTTCAAAAATAGCCCGATGGCTTTCGTAATTAATCAATTGTGCTTTCTTGCAGAAATCATCCAAGTTATCAGAAGGTCCCAATTTACGATCCATCCCTTCCTTATAAAGATCACTAAAAGTCTTACTACCATATCTATGATTATGCCAGTCATGATAATACCAAACATCACTAATGGGCCATGTATCCTCTTCCGCCATAAACTCACGAACTGTTTCAGCCGTAGGTAGCGAAGGAGTACCCACTTCGGATCGGAATCCTCCTGCTAAAGAACGGTAGTACCAGCCTGCATCAAACTGATAACGCCAAGGCCCGCTTCCTGAACTATTCAATGAACGGGAATTTCCTGTATAATGCCTGCTGCCATCCTCTTTAGCTAAAGTGGCGGCCAACATGTACTCAAGTTCATTAGTCGCAAATCCTTCATTACGTGCACACCATAAAGCAATAGAGGGATGATTGCGGAAACGACGTACTGTTTCGGTCACATTTCTAACGAACAGGCAGTTATCCAGCGGATTGAGGTTAAACCCATCTGTCGAAAGCCAAAAATCATTCATAACCAACATTCCGTACTCATCACAAAGCTCATAAAATACTTCTTCCGTACTCTCACCTGTCCAGTTACGAATCATGTTATAATTCATATTCTTATGCAACTTCAAGGCAGGTTCCAGTCGCTCCCGGGAAACTCGCTTCATACCATCATCCATTCCCCAGTTACCTCCTTTACAAAAAATCCGTTGTCCGTTCACCTTTATAACCATATATTCTTTCATCAGTGAATCTTTTATCAACTCTATTCCTTGTGAAGATACTGGTTTTAATAAATAAGGGACAAACTCTCCATCGTAATTCGTATAGCGAACTTTATTATCTGTTTTCTTACGTTTCACAGTATCAAAAGCGGGTTTTCCATCTTGCAAAGCAGCAGTCGGATTATAGTTCAAACGCACTATAGGAGAGTTATCCTCGTACGCAGACAATTCATACTCCAACTCACGGATACCGATACGCATCTTCTTTACGTCAAGCGTGTCCTTACCTGATGAAATCAGACTTAAAGATGCATCATATAAATACTGTTCTCCATACCCATTCGGCCACCAGAGACGTGGATTCTTCATTTGCAGTTCTTTACACTCATTAGAAGTCAGCTTAATCATCCTCTTTTCATTTGCATTCAAAGAGACCGGATAAACAGCTGACAATCCGCCAATATTAAAATGCAAATTAGCAGTACGAGTCGTTTTAGAAGAATTATAAATCTCCGCCTGAACGATAAAATTGACAGAAGTAGTGTCAGGCAAAGGCAAATCCGTAATCACATGTGTATCAACAATTTCCAATTCATTTCCAAGTTTGACTCTGACATCCTGCCAAATACCCATGTTTCGGTCGCGTATGCCGGGAATCCAATCCCAGCCTTCTGAAGAGATAAAAGTAGGACCATCCAGGCACAATGCTCCACCATTGGGACCAATTCCTTCTTTCCTATTTGCCTCGTGAGGAATACCGGGATTGTTAGGCGGAAGAATACGAATGGCCAACAGATTCTTTTTATCATAATCCACCCAAGGAGTTATATCAAAAATACCTCTCTCAAAAGCACCGGTCATCGTTCCTAATAATTGCCTATTGAACCAGATCTCCGCTTTATAATTGATTCCATTCAGAATCAACTTCACTTTCTCTCCCTTTTTATTACGAGGAATATTAAAAGAATTGCGATACCACCAGTCCATCCGGCAAAGCGTATCGGGAATCAATAAATTATTAAGTCCCCAGTAAGGATCAGGGTACACACCCTGATCCACCAATGTAGTTAATACTGTACCTGGAACTGTTGCCGAATACCATTCGCTTGTATCTAAATCTTGCGCAACTACTGATTTTTCGGCGGCTCTAACTTTATACCCTTCTATCATTTCCCATCCTTTGGATAGTTGATACTCCCAATCGGAAAGCGGACTCAATTCTCCGGGTTCTATCACCTTCTTTTTAAGTTTAGCTGTCTGAAACGAATATTTTGAATGAGGTATCACTTCGGAACTTTGCCTACGTGATAAACCAAAATTCCATTTCAATTTTTGCGAATAGATGCATTCTATAGAAGAACACAGAAAAATAGCAATACAAGCAATATATGTATTCAGCCTTATTCTCATTGTTTTATAATCTACTATTTTATCTTCAGCTTCTTTACATCATCACATACGGCGACTGCTACCCGAGAATCCGCACAACCGTAATAGAGGTATAATTTCCTTTTGTGATATACAAGTCCCTCAATAAATACTGTTCCATCTTTGTACTGTCCGCTCTTCTCAAAAGAAGCCTCGGGAGCAAAGAAAGGCTTATCCAAACGATCCAATACTTTATAAGGATCGTCACCATCCAATAACAGCTGTCCGGCACAATAAGCATTGGCTGGATAGTCAGCATCTCCAGTTTTACCACTATTCTTACCATTATACATAAGAACAATACCATGTTTGGTACGAACAGCCGGAGGACCACATTCTGTCAGCAAACTATCAAAATGCCCTTTACGAGGTTGTATAATTTTCATTAGTTCATTCTTCTCATCCAACACCGGATACCAGTCAATCAAGTTATCAGAAGTAGCAGCATATACCGCATACTCTCCCCAATACATCAAATACTTACCGTCAACTTTATCAATGACCAATTGATTTCCTTTCAATTTTGTTAGAATAGAACCTGACTTGCAGAAAAGATTATTAAATCGACCGTTATATGCCTTATCAAAGGCAAGTCCATGTTTTGTCCAATTCTTCAGATCTCGGGAAGTAGCTACAGCAAGACGCGCTTTTTTTCGATTCCATGCCGTATAAAGCATCACATACAATCCGTCTTCGGTCATAGCCACACGGGGATCTTCGCAGCCCCCCGGCCAATCTTGATCTTTAAAATTATCTTCGGCAGGAAAAAGAACAGGGCTAGCCATCCTCTTCATCTCAATCCCATCCTTACTTTCAGCATAACCAACACGTGAGGTTCTTTTACCTATGCCTTGAGCCGAATTATCTTCTGCGCGGTAAAGTACAACAATTTTTCCGTCTTTTGTAGTAGCAGCCGGATTAAAAGTATCACTTTCTTCCCACTTCACTTGCTGTTTCCGCATCGGACAATAAAATTCTGTCGGTTGCGGTGATATGACAGGATTAACTCCTTCCGGACGATGGAACGGACCAATCACCCAATTATTATCCTGTTCTTCCTGAGTAGTATCTAAAGAAGGTGCATTAGTAAATCCACATGCTGATAATATACCGACTACGCCTATGATAAACTTAAGTTTCATCTCACTTCTTTTTAATGATTAAATGATTTCTCTATAATATCAATGATTGATTCTACAATCTACCGAAACAAAGAACGCAGAATCAATTCATATTCTTACTTTTCTACTTCAATTTATATTCCTGCTTATTTATATTCCAGCCTTTCAGTGCCAACACAGCTCCATCTTTCAACTTTCCTTTTGCAGTTTCAATGGTTACCGTTTTCTTTTCACCCGGCATCAGGGAGAAGAAATTGTCTGTATAGAACGACGGACGTATCGGACTCATCTTTGAATTCAGGAATTGCAACTGATTAAAGAAAGCAATCTGCCCGGAGGTATTTCTCAAAGTAATATCTACAAAGTAATTGTTATCATCTTCTCTTACTTTATAGGTAAGTTTCACTTTTGCCTGCTTCAGTTTACTCAAATCTTCAAAACCTGAAGCAGCCGGACCGGTCAAAGTCTTGCTTCCTTCATATTTGTCATTGGAACGCCAATAGAAATTGGAAGAAACATCTTTTCCTTTTTCATCTTTCAGAATCAGTTTAATAAAGTGAACTTGAGATATGTTTTCCGGGAAACGAATAGTCAACGCATCATTCACCACTCCATCCGAAGGCAGATCAACCACTGCTGATTCTTCAAATACTTTCTTACTGTTAATATCGTAAACCTGTGCTATCACTTTATAATTCTTAAATTCACGATAATAATCATTCACTACAGACACTGTATTCTTAAGATAGTCAAACTGTGCATGTAATGGTTCTAAAGAGTTGGCAGTATGATAAAGGGACGCTGTCGGTTCCAGAGACCAGTCCCACATACGGGAAGCCACTTGAGGCATAGAGCAGTTATGATACCAGAACAAAAGTCCGGAACAGAAACGATCACCATAATCCAGCTTATTGTAGTTCCATACTTCCCAAATACTCTTCGAATTAATAGCTCCCAACAATTGTCCTTTCTGTGCAAACTCATCGATGGATGATGATTTTCCGTAGTTATTCACCAAGTCTGTATACATAGTACTCATCAGATGGAAACCATTTCCATCCAGATAATCCCATACTTCCTTATTGATAGGCCAAAGGTCTTTTTCATCCATCATTTCCCGGAGGATTTCCACAGTCGGAAGAGTAGGTGCACCGTATTCCGGATTAAATCCGTCTACACGGCTTCCTCTGGGAGAGGCCGTATTTTCATAATGCTGCATCGGATTTACCTGTTTGTAAGGACTGCCATCATGCACTCCTTCACATTCGGACTGCATCTGGAAGCCACGTGTACCATCCAGTTTATTCAGTAATTCAGGAGTACCGGTAACTTCTGTACTCTCATTAGAAGCAACATAATAAGCCAAAGAAGGATGATTACGAATACGTTTTACGGTAGATTCCACGTTACTCATATAGAGAGCCTTGTCATGCGGATGACGAGTGTCACCGGTCATCCAGAATTCTTGCCATACCAACAATCCCAATTCATCACACAATTGGAAGAAATAATCAGATTCTGCAATTCCGCCTCCCCACATTCTTAAAAGGTTGACACCGGACTGACGGGAGTAGCGCAATTCAGCATAAGTACGTTCATCTGAAGTTCTCAACATGGCTTCCGGTATCCAGTTGGTACCACGAATAAATAATCGTTTGCCGTTCACATAAAAGACACGTGATTTATCCGGAGTTTTTCTATCCGAGACAATTTCACGAATACCGAATCTTGTCTTTACAGAATCACATTCTTTACCATCAACGGATACTGTCAGCTTCAGGTCATATAAGTTTTGTGGTCCTTTATTGACTGGCCACCACAGTTTTGGAGAGTTAATAACCAGTTGCGGGAATTCTTCGGGGGAGAAGGTTGCTGTTTTTTCTTCTCCACGCATCAGCCGGAAGGTCTTTTCGAAAGTGATATTTTCACCTACAATTTCACCCTTTACCTTACAACTGATTACCCGGTTACTGGTCGATGGATTGATAATTTCAACAGATACAGTCTCACGAGCCTGGTTATAATCAGGTTTTCTCAATTCAGATTTAACGAAAGGATGACGTAATGCTACTCTGCCTGTAGCATAGAGGGAAATATTTTTCCATATACCTGTGTTACGGTCACGGATACCATCCATAAAGGTAAAGTCCCAACCTACCGTCATCAACATGGTAGTATTCAAACCAATGTTACCGTTTCCACCGTTATGGAATTCGCCGGCTGCTCCCCAAGATTTCGGCTTCGCACTTCCGGGAACATCTACCGGATAGACCTTTATGGCCAGTCCGTTTTTCTCCCCGACTTTCACAAAATCCGTAACATTAATGTAATCTTGAATAAACATACCGTTCATTGTACTCAACAGGTTACCATTCACCCATACTTCTGCCCGATAGTTGATACCATCCAACTGTAACCAGACAGTCTTTCCCTTGAATGATTGAGGAACAGTAAAATCTGTACGAAACCAGTATGTGTAAAAGTCACGTCCGGTTTCAGAGATATCCGGTATTAATTTAGATTCAATCTTATTATTGATTCCATAATAAGGCTCCGGGTATTTTTGGTTATACACCAAAGAATTCAAAACTGTTCCGGGAACGATGGCCGGCATCCAATTTGCAGTTGCATAATTGGATAACGAAATCTTTTCTCCGGGATCTGTTGCATCTCCAGCTTTTATCATTTTCCACTGGTAGTCGCCCTGATGACCAATTTCAGAATCAAGCCAGATACGTTGCGTATTTCCGACATTGTTCTTCCCATTCTGTGCTGTCACTACTGCAGCAAAAAATAATAATAAAATCGGTAAAAAGGTTTTAGCAATGTTGTGCATATTCGTATGTTACAATTTATTGGTTTATATAATCTTAAAAGTCTAAAACGGATGAGGACAAAAATAGTGTTTTCTAGCTGTCCGGCATGCTAAAAACAAGTCAATAAATGAAATTTGAGTCCCAAACTGCCATATATTGCCTATTTGAAGGTTATCTAGCAACAGACAGAAAGACATTAGTTAATCATTGGTTTATCCATTACAAATAGTTGGCATGTTAGCTATTAATAGCTGAATTCTCGGATATTAATACCTTACACGACAGGTATTAATACCCGAGACCTCAATAATTAACAGTCTGGAGACTCACTAATTCCGGTACACCGTTCCGTCATTTCGTAAAGACAAATTCTGTCCGTAATCCCCGGTGATCGAATACATTTTCAAACGGTCCCCAATTAGGAAGAACGATATCCGACATTTCCGTGTTCTCTCCTATTACCTGACAACTTTTCACTTCCGTGTTGGGAGATAAAGTATAAAGAGTCAAATCTAATCGGTCTTTGGTGTCCTTCTTGCTCGGACGCGGTGTCCACGTGAATCCCGGATGCGTCACTGGATCCGGATGTATCGTCCGGTAGGCATCACCTTTTATACCGCCTTCCCACAGGGAACGGGTGGTAGGCCACTGGACAACGTAAGGAGCAAGGCCTGCTGACAAGGCACCTTCCGTCCAATCAAGCCATGACGGTTCGTTGAAGTCCCCCGAAAGACAAACAAAAGGAGTAGTAGACGAATGGAAGTCTTCCAGCAGTTTGTCCACCATGCCCTGACGAGCTTCTTTGTTGACTTTTACTACATAATCGACATCGTCCGTAGCAGGAAAATCTTTATACTCGATACCATTCAACTGATAAGGACCGTAAGGGAAGTAAGCACCGTGACAGTTCATCACCAACACAACAATGCCTTCACCCAAGTCGATATAAGCACCATACTTGTTTGGTGTAATCCCCGAGAAAGGATAGCGCGATATAATGCTACATTTTCCTTGTCCATTGTTGGAGTGAGTATGAACGTAAAGCCCCTGTGCTTGTATATCAGATTCGGAGAGATTACTACATTCCTGCGCGCAAAGCACATCCACATCAATTCTATTGAAGTAATCCAACACAACGGAAGTCGATTTACCCCATAAGTTTTGCGTAGCAAGTTTCAGCGTTTTAGGTGCCACACGTGTTGCCCAAGTAGCAGCAACTTTTCCTTTTGCATCAGCAGACATTTTAATATAGTAAGTCTTTCCACTGCCTACATTAAGCGCAAGTCCCACCGGTACCGTTACCCGTACGTCCTGTTCTCCAGAAATCGGATGAGTGATATGCAGCGTAGCATTCACTCCAAAAGTTCCGGCGCACATATCCGGAAGCATATAGCATACATCCTCTTGGGGCACACACTGATAGGTTTTTCGAGTTACTACCGGAAGATTCTCATATTCACTGTAAAACTGTGGTTCGATATGAACATAAGGAACAGAAGAAGCGGCATCTGCAAAAGTCACGGAATTCACCGTAATATCCGAAACAGTTTGCGCATCCTTTTGCAAAACAATCTTGGATGCACGCGGAGCAAGAGTAACCTGCACCGATGCAGACGCAGCAGCTACACGAAGTGTACCATCTTTTTCATTACCTCTACTGACAAGCATCTCCATCGGATCAGCTAACGGCAATAGAGGAGTATACGCTTCTAAATCCCAATAAGTCTTACCAGAAGTCAAATCCGGGAATATGTTATTGACTGTGGTGCACAAAAACAGGAATCGATAAACGACGCCTTTAGTTACAGAAACCTTTATTTCATTTGCTGCATCCCCTATACTTCCTGTTTTGTCAAACAGATAATTATATTGATCGTCAAAACAGAATATCTTCCATTTCATTCCGTCCAAAGACACAGAAGTCCTGGTAGAGGACATCGTTAGCCCTCCCTCCATATTCAGACTGAAACGTATTTCTTTTGTGTCATTCTCCTTCTGCATATCACTTACATATCCTTCAGCACAAGCCGTGAATAAGCTGGAAATCATTAGAAGAATCACAAATAAAGTATTCTTTAGCATTGTCTTACAAATTTAATCATTGAATATATATCCTTTCAAGAATCCATACAGTTATTCCCAACCGGCCTTATCACGAATACATCTGTAGGGGATTCCGTAATCCTTCTTCACTGTCCATTCATCGTTAAATGTCTGTCCCGCTATAGTAAGACCTGGCAGTTTGATGTTCACCCAAGCTACGTTCGGCCACGTACCATAACAAGCTAAGTCTTTCACATTGGGAGTAGCTCTATCGTATGGGTATCCCCCCAATATACGCAAATTAGTAGCCTCATCGTCTTTATCGAACCAACAGTAAGTATATAAAGCCTCTGCCACTTGTGATTTAAGATGCTGTCCTACCCACAAAATATAATCTTTTGCCTCTGCATCATTCAATGCTGTCCAGCCCTCGGGACAAAGATTCTTCGCCCCCTCATTACCCGTTTTACCTTTCATAGGAGTATTAAACGTATATCCTTCAGTTCCACAGAAATAAGCCTTATCTACTGTATTATGGACAAGATAGGTGGACTGACGACAGTGCACTGGCGAATAGAGCTTCTCTTCCCACGATAGACAAGGAAGCGGAGTGCCTGGATACGGATCGGCAAACCCGATTACCAACAAGTTCTCATCTGAAACGGCTCCGTTAAGATATGTGATAGCAAACTGGCTTGTCTTCTCAGGATGTGCAGTCACCGTGTAAATAATCTCATGACGATAAAGACCGCTACCTGCATCTTTAGTAGATGAAGAAATGGTAAGCCATTTAGGTAAGCTTCCGTCATACGCAGCGTCCAATGCTGCTGAACTATAATCCGTAACAACACGTTTTATAGTATATGGCATTGCAGCATCAGCTGCAATTTTTACATAAGTCCCTTTAATATCTGTACCAGCAATGATAGTAGCTTTGTTATCCATTACAGAGATTCCGTCTTCAATCGTCACCCAATCAATTGAAGTACCGTCTTTCCATTCTTCTACTGAGATATCAAAGCCTGTAGAACCGGCTATCTTTTTCGTATTAAGCTGATAGAGATAGTTGGCCTCCACATTGATATCAGCAGTAAGATTCAGATAAAGAGTCGGACCTTCTGTATTGGTATTGGCAAGTTTAGTGGTAGCCCATACTACTGTTTTTTCATTCTGCTCAAGAGTTGAAGTCAACTGAGTGGGATAAAGATAGAAACTTTTTCCATCATTAGCTAAATCAGCTGCCGGTATTTCCAGAACATCAGCAGAGATATTGCCTGCATTACCACTTACATCACCTATGAATCCTTGAGTGTATCTATTCTTAATATATACCTTATCAATCACTAATCCCGATTCTGCCGGATCATTCAGCAAATCAAATCTGGCTACACGTCTTTTAAGTTTTACATCAATCTGATTATCGGAAGATTCTACATCAGCAACTGTTACATACTCCTTACCATCTGTTTTGATATTGGACATAACAAATGGAGGATTCAACTTACCACTCTCCGCAACAGTCTTACTATTTAGCAGTTCTTCGATTGTATTTGTTGCACTCATATTAGGGAAGTTGTTCTCATCCTCACTCTCCACAATAATAAATCTCTTTTCTCCTCCAGTCGAAGAAGCTAATTCTACAGTATATGACCTTGTATCATCGTTTACACCTACAGAAGCAGCTGCATAATTTAAGACATACCTTTGTTCATACTTACCTTCTTTGCTAAATTGATAAAAGGCTATTTTGTCATTAGTGCCTCCATTTTCGTTACCAACACCTACTGCCTTAGTAAGGAATGCCCCCGGAGTATGCAAGTTAAATGTTATTTTACCTTTGCCAGAAGACTGGAGATCATCGGAAGTTGGATTTTCATCACTTTTCGAGCAACCAATTAATAAAACGGTTGAGAATAAAGCTAGGTATATAATATTCTTTAGAATCATTCGTTATTTAGTTTCAAACCTTTGAATTAAGAATAATTACAAAGAGGTTGATTCAAAACATTATTTGAGACCAACCTCTTTATCGTTTGTCAAGCATTACTCCACTTAATCCCATTGAATTTGTTGATCCATATCTGGAATCAACGTATTCAAATCGCGTTGCATGCTCAAAGTACCATTGACTGTATATTTCAGCCGATTGCCCGGACTAAGGGTATAATCTTCAAAAGTATAGTCTATATAAAGTGTATAGTAGACATGCTTCAGATACGGTTTCGTAGCGTCCATTTCTTCAGTAATAGTATATAGTGGTTGTTTCTCACGAGCTTCACCTACGAGGTCAACTTCCTTCACAAGCGCAAAATTGTTACCGTCCGCTCCTCCATTATCTGTCCAGATTTTCAATTTATACTTACCTTCAAAATACTCATCCGTAAACTCAACAAACAACTTATAATATTTACGATCAATGTAGTTTGCATCCCGAAGCCCCATATAAAAGAATATCGTATTGTCATTATACACATATGCTTTATGTTTGGAAACAGTAAACGCATCTTTCTGACCTTCCAAATAAATAAGTGATTTGGAACCATCATAAATACCCGAATAGTCATTGAATGGAATCACATTCAATAAAGCTTTCCGATAGTGCTTGTGCTTATTAGATTCATAATCATATGATTCATCATCTTTTATAGTTAAGGGAAGCACATATTGTTCCACCATATTTAATGGATTAGCATTATCCATTCCACCTAATGTAAAATCGATGGGCAATAATGTTTGTCTCTGTCCTGCTGGGATTTTCACTGTTTCCGGCATGGTATAATACTGCGGATCGAGCTGTTTGTAATAAAGTTCCGTACGATATGTTCCAAACCGTTCCAAGTTCAAAGAAACTAATGTATCGGGATCTAATCCGATATGTACCGTTCGATCTTGAGAGTTTACAGTAGACCCGCTGACTAATACGGGAACATCATACCGTTTCACGCCATCCGTCTGATAACGGACATAAATAGGAGAAACTCCATCACTATTCAATGTAGCTTTAAAAGAGACCAACTGAGTAAACTGTTCATCTTCCCACTCATTGTTGCACGACATGCAGCCGATAGCTACCATCGCAATCCAAAGTAAATATTTCTTTTTCATATTCTTGCCTGCTATTGGTTTTATTCCGGATTTGTCCAACCCGGGTTTTGAGTCATCAATACATTCCGTTTCATAATATAATAGTGAATCGGATAGAACCACATTTTCGTAGAGAAGCTGCTCTTCAACGAGGGGGTTTCCACCGGAGTATGGAAAGCTGCAGCGCTCGATTTTGTTGCATATATATTGCAACCATAAACAGGAAGTGACTCTTCGATAGGTGCATCACACCAACGACGCAAATCCCAATACCGATGTCCTTCGGCAAAGAATTCGATCTGCCGTTCACGTTTCAGTTTGATGCGGAACTTGTCCGGGTCTCCATAAACATCGTAGTCAGGTAATCCGGCACGAATACGGACAGGCTGGATACCTTTCTTTAATTCCTCCTCCGTACGTGCAATGGAATATACCTTTGTCCCATCCCATGAAGGCATCTCATACGAAGTCGTCAATTCATTCAATGCTTCTGCATAATTCAGCAAGATTTCCGCATAACGAATATCTGGTGCTGCCTTAGCAACGATACGACTTTGGTCGTATGATTTATCCACATCCGAAATATCATAGGGATTAACATATTTCTTAACTCCGATGCCGGTATTCAGCCAATAAGTGCCCGGCTTATACCCATCCTGTTCATCTCGATAATAGAAAATCTGCACATCTTTTTCTTCTTTTTGCTCTGGATCAGCATTAAGCATATGCCAAACACTTCCGTTATATCCCACGGACGCATAAAAACGGGGTTCGCGTTGCGCATATTGTTTGCAGACACCTGCTCCCTTACTACCCAATTCCGGATAATTATTCAATTCCGATGCCTGAACTATATCTGTAAGATAATCATCTGCATCGTAGCGGCTTGGATCGGTATATCCATCTTGTCCGGCATAATTTTTATTCATACCCGGACAGTCACTACCATCGTTCATATAATATGCATCACACTGTTTCTGTGTCATACCGTGACAATTGTATCCTCCTCCTTGCGAGCGAGGAAGCTGATGAATCACCATTACTTCTATGTCCTCACTACCTTGGTTCTTTCCACGAGAAAATATTAGTTCAGGGTTATTATAAATACTGACAGTACCATCGAACAAAGAACGGTAAGAATCAAACGGGTCTATGTTTTCCCAACCATTCGGCCATTCATTGAGATGAAAAGTCCCATTGTCATCAGGAGGTGTAATCGTAGCCGGATAGGCCAAGGAAGAATAGTCTCTTTTATAGGAGACATACAGCTGGTATCGTTTCAGTTCCATGACATCTTTAGCCGCTGCCGCAGCCTTTGCCCATTTTGACTCATCATAAGTACTCGGAAGTAACTGGCGTCCGTTTTTATCAACCAATGCCGTAATCACTTCTTGCGGAGCCTTACCATTGAACAGGGGACTTGCTGCATAAAGTAACACTCTCGAACGAAGCGCTAATGCAGCACCACGGGTAGGACGTACAATCTCCTGCAAGTCGCGCCGATCCTGCAACATCGTGGCAGCTTTCACACATTCACCGACAATATAGTCGACACATTCATCATAAGAGTTACGCAATAAAGAGATTTCATCATACTCTTTTGTATAATCAAGAGTTTCATCGGGTACAATAGGAACCGGACCAAATGTGCGGACCAATATCCAATAGAAATAAGCACGCAAGAAATGCGCCTGTCCTTTCATATCGATAATATCGGCTTCCGAAAGTTCCTTATTCATATCCACATTGTTTAAGAAGATAGATACCTGACGGATCGCTTTATATGCATTTTCCCATATATTCAAGTTAATTTTATTTCCTGTTTCCGTATATGTACCACAACGCCAACCCGAATAATCAGAATCCCCATAGTACATATCATCAGCAAAATTGAATGCAATAGTTTTCTTACTGCATACCTGTTGCATCTCATTGTTATTCAGAAATTCATAAGCATAAGCCAACCATTCATTGGTATAGTTTTTATCCGCAAAAACCTTTTCTATTGATATCTTCTTATCAAAAAGATAATCAGAATCCAAGAAATCGGAACAGCCGGTAAAAGCAGTTCCCAACCCTACTGCCAAACATAAATGTATAATAATTTTTTTCATAATTTCTTGTTGTTTATAAATTAACTTGCACTCCCACTGAGAGTGTTTTGCTTAGCGGGTATTTCTTTCCATCCGAGCTTCCCAACTCCGGATCCCATAACTTGAAACTGGAGAAAGTAAGTAAATTAGTTCCAATAAAGAAAACACGAACTTTATTCAAGTGAAGTTTGTTCACCAAAGCTGTCGGGAAAGAATAACCGATATCAAGTGTCTTCAAGCGTATATACGAACCGTTACGTAACCAATAGCTGGACTGTAATTCGTTGTTCGAGTTCGAGCCGTATGACAAACGCGGATATTCAGCATTCGGGTCCTCGTTCACACCTAGTATCCAACGGTTACCCTCCGCCATTTCTTTTAGCACATTCCCCCAGCCATCTCCGCCACTGAACATGTGTACAGTGGTGCCATTAATAAAGAACGACGACTTTCCGGCACCTTGGAAATGCATATTGACATCCAGCCCTTTCCATTTTGCAGATAGTCCAAAACCGTAAACAAGATTCGGTTTAGTGGTAGAACCAATCGCTACTATATCACCACTATTAATAAGACCGTCACCATTAATATCCGCATATTTGATATCACCCGGCATAATATCTCCTGATTGTTTCGGGCTATTGCGAATGTCATCATAGTCTTTGAACAACCCCAAAGCCAAATAGCCGGTTGCCTGGTTCACACGTTGTCCTCTCTTCAATTTATATTCATAGATTGTATTCTCTTCGTCATACTCTATAATTTCATTCTTACTGTAAGTAATATTACCACGCAACGTGAAATTGACCTTACCGATTTTCTGTTTCAAAGCAAAGTTTCCGTCGAATCCTTTTGCTTCTACGATACCGACATTTGCCTTCGGCGTATATTCGACACCGACCTCATAAGGTATTGAATTCCTCGCTTTATAAATTCCTTCACGATGTTCGAAGAAATAATCAACAGCTCCAGTTAATTTGTCGTTGAAGAAAGAAAAATCAATACCTAAATCCTGTTTGGTAGAGACCTCCCATGATACATTGGCAGAAGCAATAGAAGAGTAATGTCTTCCATTCCATGTCTTTGCAGCGCTATTAATATCCGAGAAATTGAATGAACCGGAAGTATCAATATTATAAGTATATGGAAAACGGAGGCCTTTTTCTAAAACGTCATTACCGGTTTTACCCCATGAATAGCGGATTTTAAACATATTGATCGTTTTCCCCATATGATTCTTGATGAAAGGCTCTTCTGCAACGTTCCATGCACCGGAGATGGCAGGGAAGAAACCAAAACGATAATCTTTATGGAAATTCTCTGATCCAGTGTACCCAAAATTGAAATCAACGAAGTAACGATAATTCCAGTTATAGTTAACGCGTCCGGCTATACCTTGATTGCGACGAGGTAGTGTCTTGTTCAGTTCAGTACCGATACCTTGCGTGTAAACTTTGGAAGATTGGGTGTATTTCAGTACAGCACTCGGATGGTGTGCCTTAAAAGCACGATTATAGTGTAATTCCCATTCAAAGAACTCATTACGATCACCACTTGAACCAGAAGATGTATTTTTATCCATTACCTTCTCGTCTCTTATTTTCGTGAAGAGTAGCGAACCGTCTGCCTGCCGATAACGGTCAGCTTTCCAAACCTCCGGACTCTCGTAACGTTTAATCCAGTTCGAGTTGTAGGTATCGTAACCGAACCGCCCTACAAAACGCAACCCTTTCGTAATGAAATCCAGTTTCTGTTCTAAAGTGACATTAGTCTGGATATTGTTTTTCCAACTTTCATTATATCCGGTCATAGTGGCCTGAACCCACGGATTCAAGTTATCATCCTTTTCTGACCACGCGGGGATACGCCCATCGGAATAGGTCACAGGCATCATGATCGGATTATAACCCATCAACACAGTCCATATATTATCTGTACCCGAACCCGGATCGTTCTGTTTGCGCAAAGAACCCGAAATACCAACCTTCAACAAAGTTGTTTTAGTAATATCGATATCAACGTTCATACGATACGTCCATTTTCGATAATTGGCATTTGTATTGTAGTTCTTTAAGGATCTGTCCGACTTGTACATACCTTGCTGATCTTGGAAACTACCGCCTACATAATAACGCGCCGTCTTTCCACCACCGGTCATATTCAACGAAACACGCGAACTCCACGCACCGTCACGCATCATTACATCCATCCAATCCACACTCGGGAAACGATCCGGATCCAAACCTGTGCGGAACAACTCCAACTCCGTATCAGAATAAATCGGTGCCTGATTGCGCGCCGCTTTTGCTTCATTCGCCATTGAAGCATACGTATAACCGTCCACGAACTCCGGTGTTTTGGTAAGCATACTGTAAAAGCCTTCCGCTTTCGCATTGATATTAATCTTTCCTTCCTTACCCCGACGTGTATTGATCAAAACCACACCATTGGCACCTTTACTACCATAAATTGCTGTAGCAGAAGCATCTTTCAACACTGTGAAAGATTCAATATCTTCTACACTGACTTCGTCGATGTCGCGTTCGAAACCATCTACCAGTACCAATGCCGCCGTATTTGCGCCAAACGTAGAAATACTTCGAATCCAAAACTCGGATACACTACCCGGACGACCAGATGTCTGCATTGCCATAACGCCAGGCACCACACCAGCAAGACCATCAACCACCGAAGTAGATGGCACAGCTTTCAAGGCATCCACATCTACATTCGTCACAGCACCGGTCACTGCAATCTTCTTTTGTGCACCCAACCCGGTCACCACTACTTCATCAATAACAGTAGAAGCTGCCTCTTTCATGGTGACATTTACCACAGTCTGCTCCTTGATCAACACATTCGCCGTCTCATAACCAACATACGAAAAGACCAACCGATTATACGCCGGCACACTAATCCGGTACCCTCCATTGATATCTGTGATGACACCCAACCCCGGCATATTTTGCACAGAGATGTTTACACCAATAAGCGGTTCTTTCTCAGTATCCGTAACAATACCTGTTACTGTAATAGTTTTCTCCTGCGTCCACCCTTGCAGGGAAAGACCCATCAACAGTATCCCTATAAATAATAATTTTTTCATAAAACATGTGTTTATCATTGATTATTCTTCCAACGCAATTTTACGTATCACTTTGTTGTTCCGCTCTCCTACATAGAAACATTCTCTCTTCTCATCATAAGCGATTGCCCATGGACGATCAAACCGAGCCTCCGTACGCAATGCACCATCCGCATACCCACCATCCGCAATATCATTCCCACGTCCGGCAAAAGTATAGACACGCCCTGTCGGTGTCAATACACGCACGCAGTTATTATAGTCATCCGTAAAATAGAAATCATATTCATCTTCCTCACCGGCATAATCGGGATTTTTCACAAAAACGCCCTGACCTGGTCCTCGCATCCGTACTGTACTCCCCACACCATCAGCATATCCGGCAGAGCCATCGCTACCAGCAACAATATAAGGAGTTCCGAACGTTTTAGCCTCGTCATCATAATCCAAACGCGCAATATAACCGGAATTATTACCAGAATAATACAGACGCATCATATAGGCATACTTGCCACTGGGATGAAGAACCAAACGCAGGTTTTCCTTTGTTTTCACATGTTTGCTAGCAATGGTCGTCTCTTTCGTTGCAAAGTCATATCGGTAGATATCTTGTGTATAATACGCCGTATAATACAGTTGTCCATCGGGATGAATCATTGCCGCATTTCCTGATTTCAATTTACCCAATGTACTTTCCAAATCTACTTTTGTTGTGAAACCGGAAGCACGACTATACACAATATTAACATTTCCAGAAGAACTTAAGTCACGGGTTACAACCATATCCTGATTCTCATCCGGCGTCCAAGTTATGATAGTAGGGCGTTCTGTAGAATAAGAGATATGGCTTAAAAATTCCACAGTTTCATTTGCAAAGTTAACCTTGCGGACAGGTCCCAAGGCAGCACTAGAGATATACATGATGTCAAAATTAGACTTGGGATCAAATGCAAACCAGCTAATTCCCTCCATATATCCGCAATTATCAAAAGAGCCTTCCGCCTCCTTGGCATCATTCCAATCTTCAAAACGTTGTCCGGCAATAGTCGTCACCAACCACTGTTTTTTGTACGTAAACTTGGCCTCTGCCACAGCATAAGCAATTTCTTCACCTTCATCATCACAAGCTGAGACTTCCACTTCATCTCCATACGCCCCCTTAGGTACTACACAATACAAGGCATCATTCTTTACAGAAATAACATTGGCCTGCTTGCCACCCACAGTGACGCTAATTTTTGAAACATCATTTCCGAAGTTGTTCCCATATACCATCAGGTTGTTACCATAGCCAGCTTCCTTCGGCATAAAATCGGTAACCACAATCGGTTTGCTTGGGTCGAATCCCCCTTTCAAATCATCGTCTTTACAAGACGTAAAGCCAAATGTAAATAAGGCAAGCACAGCGGCACATAGGCAACCATGCAGACTTTTCCAACATTTTTCCTTTTTCATATGTTAAATTTAATAATTAATAAATCTTACTTTCTCATTTATAGAACACTGGGATCAAGTCTGACTCAGAAGGCAAATAATTTTTGATATAAGGCCATCCATCGTCCGTCCACTGCAAGCGGTCGAGCATTCCATGACGTCCTGCGAACGTAGATTTATTTCCTTTCTCCTTGTAATAATAACTATGGTAAATCATCCATTCTGTACCCGCATCGTCTTTAATAATAACGGAATTATGTCCTGGACCGACCCACTTTGTTCTATCACCACCATCTACAACAGGCTCCCAGCTATTGTCAAGCATCTTCTTTCCTTGTTTATCAACATACGGGCCTAATAAACTTGTTGAACGCCCTACAACCACTTCATAGGTACTATTTTGGCTGGCGCAACAGTTCCCAATAGAAGCAAACAAATAATAATAGTTACCTTTCTTATAGATATTGGTACCCTCGAACGCATTACCACACACCTTCTCTTTCAAGACAGGATTACCATCCACATCACGTTTCACAGCAAGCCCATCATCCGTAAGCTCTACTACATAAATTCCTGTAAAACTTCCATAGAACAAATATTTATGTCCATCCTCTTCATAATAGAACTGATCAATACAGTTTGCTCCAAATTCTTCATTTGAAAGCAACTTCTTACTATCCAAGAAAGCACCCTTGGGATAAGCACTAGTGTAAGTTCCCAATGGAGTATCAGCCGTCACCACACATGTATGGCTCTGGCCGGTACCATTCATCTTGGCATACGAATAATAAAGAACATATTTGCCATTGATATATTGCATATCCGGTGCCCAAAAAGCATTATCCGTATTCCATGTAGGCTTTGTTGCTTTTTGAAAAGCGTTTTTCTCATATTTCCAATTCACCAAGTCTGTAGAGCTATAAACAGGCATCCAATCATTGGAGTTTTGGGTAGCATACCAATAGAAACGTCCATCTTGTGCTTTAATCACTGTTGGATCGGCTACACTTCTATCAGAAATGATCGGATTAGTATAAAACTGCCCCACTACTATATAATGAATGTTATCCTTACAAGTCACCGAGCTAGTAGAAGGATTAGCCAACATTAACGGCAACAAATAATACTTCACCTCAATAGCATTCCGCCGGATTGTAAGTTTAGCTTCTGCCTCATGATCTCCAATAGCATATTTCACTTGTCCCAAGCTATAACTTCCTTCCGGCAACAACTCATAGTCAGTACTATATTGTTTATTATAAGTTTCTAATAATTCAGATGCATTTTCAGGAACTTTAAGGTCGCAAATGAAATCCCAATTACTTGCCAGATCCTTGCCATCTACCTTATAATCAAGTATCGTTTTTACCGTAGTAGTAACAGATACGTCGTTCACGTTTACCTTTTCTACAATTTCAGGACTAACTATTGCTACATTGGCATAATCGATAACAAGTTGAAGCAGTAGATCACGTTGCCCTTTTCTCAGCTCCACAACATCACTGTTTAGTCGTAAAGGAATCAAATAGTGAGTTCCTTGCTGTATCGCAGATATAATTTGAGAAGCTTTCACCTTTATATCGACATTAACTTCCTTCACACCTGATGCAAGTACAACTTCCGATGGAGTCACCGAATAATATGTCTCTGGAAGAATCACAAAAGAAGTTTCTTCTTTTTCATTATAAGCATTTAATTCATCCTCATTCCATACATCTAATTTTGCTGCAAATTCAGAATCAAGATTTCCACCATGCTTTTTCACCGTCACAGAAAACGTTGCCTCTTCTACATTAGCAACCGAAAGCCGGTTTAAACCATATTGTTTTAAAGATAAATAAGGTTTTGTCACTCCCCCACTTCCAGAAGTATCATCTGATTCACAAGAAAAGAATAGAGATAATCCTACCATTAAACACATTGTGCCAATTCCCAAGAATGTTTTTTTAATCAATTTGTTATTCATTACACATAGATTTAAGTAATACTTAGTGTGTTTTATAAAATAAAAAAGTGTTATCCTTTAAACAGCCCTTTCAACTGTATCTAAAAACCTAAACTCCTAGTATACAATAATGATCATTACCCTCACAGAAGTCCTATCAGCCCTATTGTCTGATACAAAAGTAGAAAAACAGAACTATTTAAGATATTAAATATAGGTCAATAAATGAAAAATTAGTCCCAAACAAATCTAAAATACTCAAAGGTAGTCTAGATAAGCACTTATTCATCTTATTCTGAACAATATCTTTCTTTTATTGGATAATTTCTTTTTGCGATCTGCTTTTATATACCGTCACACATGCTTTTATAGTGATGGTATTTCAAACTAATAGTAACCCTGTCTTATCTAATTGCCTTCTTTACAACCGGACAAACTAAATCAGCATACCTCATCATACCTAAGTCTGTAAAATGAATACCATCTATAGTAGCCTCTCCATCCTCTCCCAGCATATTCTTTGATGAAATAAGAATGATATTTTTCTCATTTCTTTTCTTTAAATGATTGAATATCTCTTTCAACGTATCATTCTTTCGTCGCACTTCTTTAGCAACCCTTTCATCATAAAATGTGTGAGGAAAAATAGGATCCTCTATAAAAATAATTGGTGTATCCGGATGTTTACTACGGATGATACGATAGAATGTTTCCAGTCGTTCTTTCATCTGTACAACAGAAGCATTAGGCACAAAGTCCAAAACAAAAACACTAGCTTCTACTTTAGCTATCACTTTAGCTACTTCCAAATCTAGAAATGCATTTCCACTGAATCCTAAATTGATACATTCACGGTTTAATCTTCTCGATATGATATTAGTATGTGCCATCCCCGGACGTGAAGCACAACCTCCTTGAAGAATACTGGTTCCATAAAAAACAACAGGATTCTTACGAATTGGATAATCCATTAACGGTTGACTGATAGTAGCCAGAGAATCAACTCCTATAGACAGAGAAATAAGACCATCATACAATGGCAAATAAAGCATGTATTCTCTTTCTTCAGGGTGCATATTTTTTATAATGGTGGCCTGATTTATTTTTCCTTTCGGACGGGCACTATTGACAAAATGCCAGTCACCATTCTTCTGAAGACAGTAAAGATCTAAACCTTTTGCACCAGTATCAGTCATATGATTCATGTGGGTATTAAAAAGAGCCACCCATTTAGCTGCTATCGTAGTGGAATTACTACGGAAACGTATTGCCATTCCCGCAGAGTTACGGCTTAAATTCCATAATGGAGCACGAGAAATATTCTTTAATGAATCCGGAAACCTTTCATATCGTGCCCCAGCACTCTCTGTCGCCCTTCCTAATAGTGGAAAATTCGAAGCATCGTGGTATACTAATTGAGCATGTATATGAAACACTAAAAAAAGTACAATAAAAATACAAAATTCTCTTTTCATATTCAAGCATTATAATTTCAGACCCTTCAAAAATAAATAGGGATATTCCTAAAATAATAAAATTTAAGGCAACTAATTCATTGCGAGTTAGTTGCCTTTTTTGTATCTTTAAGC